>JACDEN010000355.1:0-3798 GCA_013816415.1 Planctomycetota bacterium | reverse complement strand
CCTTCGCTCAGCCCGGCGAGAGCGAGCCGCACGACCGCAGCCTGCTCTTTCTGCACGACGATGTCCAAGGGAGACTCCGACGGTGTCATGCCGGCATACCTGCGTTCTCGAACCGATCTGCGATCGCGGCCGCGGAGCAGATTGAGACTGGTGTTCACCGCGATGCGCTTGATCCATCCGCGCGCCGCGGCGTTGGCATCCCCAACCGCTGGTCGGCGGAATGCCGAGGCGTGGTCGCGGATGACCAGCAGGGTTTCCTGTGCGGCATCGTCAGCGAGGTCCGGATCGCCGGTGATCCGCCTGGTGATGCGCCGCAGATCGTCGGTGATGCTCGCGATGAGTTGTTCCCACACCGCCGCATCGCGGCTGTGCGACAAGCGGTCGAGGAGACCGCAGAGGTCGCCATCGGCGACGGAGGACGGGCTGGGTCGCAGGTGGGGATGCATGGGCTCATCATCTGATACCCACCGAGGGGCCAACCGGGGACATCGGGGGAGACCGGTTCCAAGTTCTGGGTTCGCCGATCTGGGTCCTGAGTCTCCTGATCCGATCGAGAACCGAGATCCCAGGACACCGCCCCGTTCTGCTTTCAAATAAAAAAAGGCCTCCCTCGATGACGAGGGAGGCCTTTCAGACCACCGCAGCAGCAGCGCGAAGCGGCTGCCAGGACTGGTTACGGTTCCTTCGCTTACTTCGCCTCTTCGCTCTTCTTGTTGGCCAGAGCGGCGTCGACGAACTTCTCGGGGTTCTTCTTGACGATGTCGCCGGTCGCCTGGGTCGCGACGCCGATCAGGATGGTCTTGCCGTCCTTGGTCTTGGCTTCGATCGGGGCGATCTTGCCGTCGACCTTGTCGCCGGAGACCGGATCCACGGTGTTGACGGCCTTGCCGTCGACGGCCTTGTGCTCGGCCTTGGTGACGTCCTTGTCGGTGCCTTCGACGGCCATGACGCCGGCGCTGGTGAAGATGGCAAGGGCGGCGATGAGCATGTAACGCATTGGAATGACTCCGGTTCTGTAGTTGTTGGTCGCGAACGGGGTGTTCGCTGCTTTCCAAGGTTGGGCACCGGGTCGCTGTTCCAGAAAAAGTCCGACGTCCGGAGTCGGACATCAACACCCCCCGCATCCCAGGATCGTCCGCTGTCGACGTCGGACGTCGGACTCTTCAGCTCACCTTCCCCTCCGTCAGATGCATGAACAGATCCTCGAGATTCTGTTCGCGCCCGGCGAATTTGCAGATTGGCATGCCGGCGTCGATCAGGCGTTTGAGCAGGGCCGCCTGCTCGGCGGGGCCGCCGCGGCAGCGCGCGCTGATGATGAGATGCGCGATCTGGACCTCGGACAGCTCGGGCTGCTCGGCGAGCAGCGATGCTACGCGTTCGAAAGCCGCGGAGAGGCGGATCTCGACGAAGGCGGCGGCCTCGCCCGGAGCCGCCGCCGCGCGCTGCTGCATCCGCTCCTCGACCGTCGCCTTGATGTCCGCGACCTTGCCGGAGGTGACCAGCCGTCCCTGCTCGACGATCGCCACTCCGGTGCACAGCTCTTCGAGCTCGGCGAGGATGTGGCTCGAGATGAAGATGCCCTTGCCCTGCTGCGCGAGCAGCCGCAGCAGTTCGCGGAACTCGATGCGTGCGCGCGGATCGAGTCCGGCGCTCGGCTCGTCGAGGATCAGCAGTTTCGGATCGTGGATCAGGCAGCGGCCGAGGCACAGCCGCTGCTTCATGCCCTTCGACAGCGTGTTGACCAGCTTCTCGGTCAGCCCGCCGAGCTGGCAGAAATCGATCACGTCGGATACCGCGCGGCGACGCTTGTCGCCCGTCAGGTCGTACGCGCGCGCGAAGAAGTCGAGGTACTCCGCCACCGTCATGTTCGGATACGTGCCGTAGCTGTCGGGCATGTAGCCGATCATGCGCCGCACCTGGTCCGCGTCGTCGACCGTGCTCAGGCCGGCGACGTGGCAGTCGCCCTCCGAGGGCAGGTCGAGGGTGGCGAGGATGCGCATGGTGGTCGACTTGCCGGCGCCGTTGGGACCGATGAATCCGAAGATCTCGCCGGCGTCGAAGCTGAACGACACGTCGCGCACCGCGTGCACGGCGCCGAAGCGCCGCGAGAGGTTGGTCACCGAGACCAGGCTCATGGATGTCTTTCTGCCGAGGGAGCTGCCGCTGGAGTTGCCGATGGTGCTGCCGCCGGAGCCGCCGGCGCGGCGAGGGGACCGATCAATTCGATCTCGCACGGCGTGGTCTCGCTGCCCGCCGGCCCGGGTATGGGGATGAATGGCGCGGACAGCCGCGCGTAGAAGACGTTGCGCGCATCCCCCGGCGGCAGCACCGCGTCCCAGGCCAGCACGGTGTCCGAACCGAGGCGCTCGGATCGGGCCGGCTTCAGCGGCGGCGTCCACGCGACCGATGCGAGGCGCGCCACCGCGCCATCGGCGAGGCGTGCGCACTGCCAGCCGGCGCCAGTGTCGTCGAGCCACACCAGATCGATGATCGCGACGCCGAGTCCGTTGGTCAGCTTCCATCCACCGCCGTCGCGCTCGAGGATGAGGCGCCGCTTCTCGGGCCGGACCGACGCGTATGCGAGCTGACGGTTGACGCGCGCCGGGATCAGGCTGCCCGACAGCCGTTGCCCGTCGCCCCAATCGACGGTCAGCGGTTGCGGCTCCTGATGGTATCCGGCCGTCGAGAAATCGCGGTCGTCCATCGTCGCCAAGCGGTCTTCGGCATCGATGGCGATGCGGCCGATCGCAAGGCCCGAGAAATACGTGGCACCCGACCACGCGACCACCCGTCCGTGCGCCTGATCGAGGATTGCGAATTGCGTCGACGCCCGCTTCACGCCCAGTCCCTCGGCGAAGAGACCGACCACCACCAGCGAGACGCAGGTCGCGAGGCTGATCAGGGGGGTGGTCAGCAGGAACAGGTGGAGCGCCTTGCGTCGCCGCACCCACCACAGATTGACCGGGCCGACCAGCACCGCGAACACCACCGCGAGCACCACGAAGCCGAGCACCGGCACCCGCTCGGTGCCGGGCACCGGGAAGCGCGTGGGCGAGAATTCGGCGACGTCGTTGGTGGCCTGGATGCGGCGGGTGAGCCCTGGCGAGGTCGCCTCGACCACCGTCGCGCGGGTCCCGAGCGCCGACCAGCCGGCGAGCTGGCGCGGATCGGTGACCAGGATCGCGCCGCCCGCGCCGCTCCACACGGCGAGCGCCTGGCGCTGCCCGGCGGTCAGGGCGGCTTCGCCCGCGGGCGTCAGCAGCACGGTCAGCCACACCGGCAGCCCCTGCCAGCGGTCGGGCATCGATTCGGCCGGGATGCGCTCGATGCGGCTCTCGACCCAGGTCGACCCGCTGCCGCGCCACCCACCGCCGACTTTCGGGCTGCCGCGCGGCGCCGTGAGCTTGGACTTGGCGGCGGCGCGCGCATCGGTCAGCGGGAAATCCTCGTGCGGATCGATGACGGCGAGATCGAGATCGCGGAATCCATGCGTGGTGCTGGTGGCGGTGACCAGCTCGGAGAAATCGCGCCCGCCGATCGACCCGCTCGCGTGCAGCTGGACGGACGAGCGCATGCCGGCGCCGAGCGCGGGCACCAGCAGGGTACGCATCACCCGCGTCTCCGCCGGCACATCGACGGTCATGCGTGCGTGTTGACTGCCGAGGTCCGCGTCGAGATCGATGCGGCAGGCGCCGCCATGACTGGTGATCGCGACCACGAACGGCGTGTAGCCGTCGGAGAAGAATGCGGTGGCGAGGCCCGCCGCCGTCAAAACGAGGATTGCGAGCGGCAAGGCCG
>JACDEN010000354.1 GCA_013816415.1 Planctomycetota bacterium | reverse complement strand
CCCCCCCCCCCCCCGGCGGTGCTTCTGGTGACGGCCCCGAGCAACGGACGCGTCTTCTTCATCGGCACCTGCAGCGATGGCTGCGCCAAGAAGGTCGCCGCCGATCTTCCCCCGCACCTCGCCGCCGCGCGCGCGGATGCGGTGGTGGCGCCGGCCCCGGGCTGGGAAGAAAAGCACTGAGCCCGATCAGGCGCGAGCTGGGCACCATGACCGGGTGAGGGCGCGGGCCGTCGGCCGCGCCAATGTCCCCGGCCCCCATTGCGTACCGTGGCGGCGATGACCGAAGGATCGGCGGACGGATGGTGTCGACCGACCGCTCCCTCATCCTGACCCCAGACGAGATCGGCATTGATCGGCAAAGCAGGGCTGATTGCACGCACGTACGGCGGCCATCGCACCACCGCAAGCTCCACCAAGATCCGCTGCCGGGTTGGACGGGCTTCGGTACACTGGGTGGTGATGGAGGCGGTATGGACATCCACATGAAGATCCCGCAGCGGGAACACGTCTCGGACGATGCATTCGAGCACGCGTCCGAAAAGGCGACGCGCTGGGGCGCCTACCTGGCGCTCGCCGGGGTCGGAGCGCTGGTCATCGATGCTGCCCTCGGCATCGCGATGATCCCCCTCGGAGCCACGATGATGGTCGCGGGCGCGATCGCGAGCGCCCGTCGCGCCTGAACGTCGTCTCCCGTGTTGTCGACGTCGGACATCGGACGTCGGGCTTCAAACACAGGACCAAGAACCCAGGACGCAGAACCGTCCTCCCTCATCACCCCTCGACCCGGCCCACCACCACGATGTGCTGCCCGCTCGCCACCGGATTGGTCCACGCCTGGGCGATGACGATGCCGGCGATCGCAGCGGTGGCCGGCCATGGTGCATCGTCGATGCGGTCGAAGTCGTGCGGCCATCCCACCACGTCGCCGGGCTTCACCGGCTCGCCGCAGCCGATCAGCGGTTCGAAGTGGCCCGAGAACGGCGCCACCGTCACGCAGTCGCGGTCGACCATCGCCACCTTGCGTTGGGTGCCGTCCCGATGGTGCGCGATCGGTTCGATGGTGCCGCGCAGCTGGCCGTGATGGATCGCGGCGGCGAGCACGCCCTGCCGGCCGTAGCGCACGCCCTCGGTCAACACCGAGCGGCCATAGCCGAGTTCGGTGCCGACGGTGATCTTGCCCAGGCGTTCGGCTTCGCTCGGCAGCAGACCCGGCGTCGAATTCTGATAGGTCATCACCAGCGGAGTGCCGAACCAGCGCGCGGTGTCCTCGATCGCCCGGCTCTGCGCCGGATCGTCGACCGGATGGAAACTCGCGACCGGAGCGAAGCGCGCGACGTCGCCGCCGGAATGCAGATCGATGACCACGTGCACGCGCGGCCAGATCCATGCGCGCACGAACGCGGCGATGCGGTGGGTGATGCCGGCGAGCGCGGGCGTTGTGCCGGCCCCCTCGACGAACGCGCGGTTCATGTTGACGCCGTCGTCGCCGACGCTCTCGCGCGTGCCGGTGCGGAAAGCCGACACGTTCAAGACCGGCACCAGGATGATGCGGCCGATGACGTCCTCGGTGCGGATCTCGCGCAGCAGGTGCTTGAGCACCACCGGGCCTTCGTACTCGTTGCCATGGTTCGATCCGAACGCGACCAGACCCTGGCCCGGCTTCGCCTGCGCCCCGACCATCACCGTCAGCGGCATCAGGTGGTCGCCCCAGATGCTGTCGTGCTCGAGCGCCACCAGGTAGTCGCGCCGGCCGGGCGAATCGAGGTCGAGATGCTTCGGCAGTGAGATGGTTCGGGTCACGCGATCCTCCGTGGGCCGCAGGCGATCCTCCGGTTCCCGGCAGCATAGACCAGCGACGCGAGGATTCCTGCACGTGACATACGCTATCCTGCATGAGGTTGGTGCTTGAGCCGCATACCGTGCAACGTGGAATCATCGGCCGCGAGGATTCCATGCGCATCGATGCCATCGACGTCTACTACCTCAGGATGCCGCAGGTGCTCGACATCGGCGACGGCAGTCAGGATGCGACGCTGGTGCGCGTGCGCGCCGGCGCCCACCTCGGCTGGGGCCAGTGCGAGGCGTCGCCGCTCGCCTCGATCGCCGCGCTGGTGTGCCCGCTCTCGCACAGCGCCTGCAAGCCGGTGCAGGATTCGGTGCTCGGCGAGCGCGTCGAATCCCCCGAGGACATCATCGCGATCGGCGACCGGGTGCGCGCCAACAGCCTCGATCTGCTGCAGGCCGACCACATGCTCTCGGGCATCGACATCGCACTGTGGGACCTGCTCGGTCGCGCGCGCGAATGTCCGGTGTGGCGTCTGCTCGGATACGCGCAGGCCTACGCGAAAATGCCGTACGCGTCGGTGCTCTTCGGGGACACGCCGCAGGAGACGCTGACCAAGGCGAAGGCCGCGCGCGCCCAGCGCTTCCGCGCCGCGAAGTTCGGCTGGGGCCCGTTCGGACGCGGCCTCGCGGGAGCCGACCGCGATCAGCTGATGGCCGCGCGCGAAGGCCTCGGCCCCGACGGGCTGCTACTGGTCGACGCCGGCACGGTGTGGGCCGAGGATGTGGCGAAAGCAGCCGAGCGGGCGCAGGCCCTGAAGGACAGCCGCGCGACCTGGCTCGAGGAGCCGTTCCATACCGGAGCGCTCGCCGAGTACGCGAGCCTCGCGGCGATCGCCGCTCCGGTGCGGCTCGCGGGCGGCGAAGGCAGCCACAACTTCCACATGGCGCGCCACCTGATCGACCATGCCAAGGTCGGGTTCATCCAGATCGACACCGGCCGCATCGGCGGCATCTCGCCGGCCAAACGCGTCGCCGACTATGCGTCAGCGCGCGGCGTGACCTACGTCAACCACACCTTCACCTCGCACCTGTCGCTCAGCGCCTCGCTGCAGCCGTATGCGGGCATCGCACGCGACGAGATCTGCGAATATCCGGTCGAGGCCAAGCCGCTGTCCTGCGACCTCACGCGCGAGCGCATCGAGCGCGACGCTGCGGGACTCGTGCACCTGCCCGATGCGCCCGGCCTGGGCATGACGCCGGATCCCGCGACCATCGCCAGATACCTGGTCGATGTGTCGATCGTGGTCGCGGGCCGCGAGATCTACCGTTCGCCGGCGGTGTCGGGCTGACGGAAGACCTGCGCGCGCAGGGGATCGCTCAGCGCGAGCTCGTCCAGCCGTTCGTCGAGGTCGGGGCAGTGCGCGCGCAGATGCGCGCGATCGGTGGCGGTGATGCGGTCGATCGGCAGCTGCATCAGCACGTCGGCGACGCGCGCGGGATACGACAATTCCAATGACTCGAGCAACATGGTGCGCGCCATGCCCGAGCTCGCTTCGATCTGGGCGAGCACCTGGGCGCTGCCTTCGGGCAGCGGCATCCACCAGCGCAGCACCTCGGGCGGCGCCCACTTGGCGACCTGCGCGAACGCGAGCGGATGGGCGAGTCCGAGCGTGCGCGCGGCGTCGCCGTGGCTCGCGACATGGGTCACGGGACAGCAGCCGAGGGTGTGCAGCCGCTGATAGGCGTCCTCTTCGTCGCCGGCCGACATGCGGTCGGGAGCGATCCGTCCCACCACCCACACCTGGCGGTTGAAGGAGCGGCATGGCCGCGCGCCTAGCGCCTGCGCCAGCGCCGAACGCCGCCGCGAATCGAGCATGCCGCGCGTGCACAGCTTATCGATGCGCTCGAGAACGATGTGGTCGGGCAGCAGGCCGTACGCGACCGCACGGTGCATGGCGGTGATCCACAGCCGCTCCTGCACGCGCTGATAGGTCGGATACGTCGCCGAGATCAGCGCCAGCGCCGCCAGGCACGAGGTCGCGGCGAGCTCGAACGAACCGACGGCCCGACCCGGCCATCGCCACGCCAGGGCGATGCACAGCACGCCGGCGATCGCCAGGATCAACCCGGCCCACGGCTCGCCGATCAGCGTCGGGCCGCCGGCCAGGAACAGGATGTTGTGCGCCTGGTGCACCAGGATGCACACGCCGACGCCGCTCCCGGACAGGCGCAGCCATCCCAGCAGCATGCCGAGCGGCAGCGCGACCAATGCCTGGTTGGGATCGCCGTGCGCCGCCGCGAATGCCAGTGTCGACAGCGACCACGCGGAACCGCGTCCGAGGCGATGCAGCAGGAACGGCACCAGGCGTCCGCGGAAGAAGAACTCCTCGGCCGCCGGC
>JACDEN010000353.1 GCA_013816415.1 Planctomycetota bacterium | reverse complement strand
GACCAGCCGCTCGCCGGCGGCATCTTCCGCTACCGCACCAGCACGCCGGGAATCGCGAGCACGCCGTTCAGCGGGTGACGCGATGTCACTCGGAACGGTCCGCGCATGCCCGCGGACGGAGCCCGCTCATTTCCCTCCGCTGACCGCGCCGATCCAGCCGTCGACCTGAGCGTCCTTTGCGGCATGGAGTGCGCGGTTGCGAGGGACGAAGCCCTCCATCACCCACGGGATGAGGCTGGTCCTGGTCAGGGTGCGATCGTTCGAGATCGCGGCGATCGCCGCATCGAGCACGGCGTCGTCGCTGCCTTTCAATAAGCGCACCACCCTGCCCCAGGTGAGCAGGTTGCGGGTCGGATCGGCGAAAGACGGATCCGCGTCGAGCATCGCCTGCGGAAGCTTCGAGAGCCGGACCTGCGACATGCCGGTGATCGCGGTCGCAGCGCCGGCGACGTTATTCGTGTGTTTTGCCAATCCGAAACCGACGTTGTCGGCGAAGCCGCCCGGCGCGAGATAGTCCACCGCTACTGTTTCCGGAGCGTCGCAGCCGAACGCGAGGCTGTCGGGAACATCGGCCCAGAAGATCGATCCGGTGATGCCGCTGATCATGCCGGCCGCTCCCGCTTCCGTGCTGTGCGGATAATGGACGCCGGATCCCGAGCCCGCGGTGTAGATGGTGCAGTGGCGCAGGCTGAGGTGCCCAGGACCGGGAAACTTCCAGATCGCGCCGGCGGCGACCGGCCGATCGCCGACGCACTTCAGCACCAGCACCCGGTCGAGCACCGCGTCGCCAGCGCCCGTGTCGATGACGTCGCCCGTATCGATCCCGGGCGCGCCCCGGTAGTCGAAGACGCAGTGCGACATGGTGATCGGCTTGTCGGCGATCGCATAGGTGAAGAAGTGCGGATTCCCCTCGCCTGCCTTGTCGGTGAAATCCGCGAAGCAGTACAGGTCCTCGTGCGTTCCCGGAAGCGCGTTGTACATGCCTGGTCCGGTGACCGCCGCGCGCTGGTAGAAGAGGTTTCCGCGCCAGCGCTTCACCGGCTTCATGTCGGCGTGGCCATTGATGGCTCCTCGGAAGATCGAGTCCTCGACGCGGGCTTCCGACAGGTCACCCCCCAGGAACAGGCCTCCCGAGAGATCGCAGCGTTCGATGACCACCTCTTTGCCAGGTCCGCCGCGCAAGGTCCACAGGCTGGTGTCGCCCGCGCTCGCGATGAACGTGGTGTCGACGCAGCGCATGAGGCCACCGCTGCGATCGAAGAGGTAGAAGCGGCCGCAGCCGCTGATGTGCGTGCGCACCAGGCTGATGCCGCCGCCGATCTCGCGGGTATCGGCGGTGAATGCGTCGACGGTCGACGAGCCGAGGCCCTCGAGGTCGGCATCCTCGGCATCGAACAGGCCGAGCGCATACACATGTCCGGTGTCCGGTGCGAGGATCTGCACCGTACCCGCCGCTCCGGCAACCTTCTGGATCGATGGCCGTCGGTGATCGGCCAAGCGCATGCGCACGTCCGCGGACTGCGTCTCTGTCACTCCGAGCTTCAGCGCGTAGGTCTGTCCCAGCGGGGGATCGAATGCGAGCGTGCCGCCCTGTAGATCCAGTTCGATGCTGTTCGTCGCATCCGCGTCGACCACCAGGTTGCCAGAGAGCATGAGCATCGCTCCGGAGGCGATCACCAGCTTCGCCTGGGGTTTCAGGATGAGCGCATCGATCGCCGTCCTGCCCGGACCCGCGGCGACGCGAACGCCAGCAGGTATGGTCACCGTGTGGCCGCTCGCGATCGTCACCACGTCGCCGGGTTTCGGTATCGCATGCGTGGTCCAGGTCGCCGCGGCGGTCCACTCGCCACTGGTCGCGCTCGCGCAGACCGTTGCCACGGTCTCGGCGGCGCCGGCGGACGCCGCGGCGACGATCACCGAGAGGATCCGTGCGATGGGTGGGCTCAGGCGGACGGGGGCGCGTGCTGGCGACATGGTGTCTCGCGGTCTGGAGTGGAGCGGCAGCCTAGGAGCGTTCGACCGCGTGCGCCACCATCGCAGGCAGCGCGCGCTGCGACCCGACGAGAGACGACTGGAACGTCGCAAAAACCTACAGCATCATCCTTTACGATGCTCCTGGCGGTGGCGCGCCGACTCCGCCCCGGCGGTCTGCCTTGCGTACCCAGCACCGCCTCTTACGAGAAGCGGCCATGACCAAGCGCATCGGATTCGTCGACAAGGAGTTGGGGAATTTCCACTCGAACATCTTCGCCAAGCTGTTCGCGGGCGAATTGAAGGGGCGCGGCTACACCGTCGCCGCCTGCACCTCGATGAACCACGACGCCGGGCGGACCTGGGCGGCGGCGAACGACATCCCCTACATCGCCGATCCCGCCGACATGGACCGCGCGGTCGACTTCTACATGGTGCTCTCTCCGCGCGACGCGCAGGTCAAATGGCAGCTGTGCTCGCAGGTGATCCCGTTCGGAAAGCCGGTGTACGTCGACAAGGTCTTCGCCCCCGACATCGCGACCGCTGAGCGCATCTTCGCGCTCGCCGACCGCCACCGCGTGGCGCTGCAGACGACCTCGGCTTTGCGCTACACCAATGTCCAACGGCGCGTCCGCGAGCTCGGCCGCGACGCCATCCGGCACATGACCACCTGGTCGACCGGCAAATCGTTCGAGGAATACGGCATCCATCCGGTCGAGCTGCTGATCAGCTGCATCGGCCCCGAGGCGACGCGCCTGCTGCGCCGCGGCGACGCCCGGCAGACCCAGCTGGTGATCGACTTCAGCGGCGGACGCACCGGCATCGTCAATCTGTTCGTCGAACACGAGATGCCGACCGCGGCCAGCGTCACCACCGACAAAGCGACCTCCTTCATCGAGGTCGCCGCCGGCCCACTCTTCCAGGACACCGCCGGAGCGATCCTCGACTTCTTCGAGGCCCGCACCCCCAGCGTCCCACGCCCGGAAAGCCTCGCCGTGCGCCGCATCCTCGACGCCGCCGAAAATCCAGCAGCCCGATCTGGCTTCGTCGCGATCGGCTGAGCAGTCGGCTATCAGCTATCAGCTATCAGCTATCAGCTATCGGCTATCCGCCATCCCACCTGCGGTGCGCGCCCCCGCCATCCGCCATCCGCCATCCGCCATCCGCCATCTGCTTTCCCACCACCAACCACCAACCAACCACCCACCACCAACCAATCAACACACTTGCGTGCTGATCTCCCCACGTTCCCATGCCATCATGGAAAAGATCATGCTGGTTCTCGTCCTCATGGGAGGGCCGAGTGACGATCCGCTGCCGCAGCGCGTCGCCGACGCCATCTCGGATGCGGGCGGCGAGCGGGTGCATGTGGTGATCGGGGCCGAGGCGGCGACTGAATTGGGCAAGCTGGGTCTGAAGGACATCGACCTCGTCACCACTCCCGCGATGGGCGAGCAGCTGACCGCCCATCAACCCGAGGTGGTGGTGATCCGCCTCGAACGCCGGAACGCCGGCGGCGACGGGGTCATCGAATCCACGATCTGGGCGAAAGGCCATACCGATCGCCATGTGGCCATCGCCGGCAAGAATACCAACCCGACCGAAGGTGCGGTCAACGGCATCCTGAAGATGGTCGGCCCATCGTTGCCCGAGGACAAGACTGCATCCGCCGACCAGAAGGACGAGAGCCTCGCGCACCTGGTGGCGAAGTCGGAATGGGAAGGCCTACGCGATGCGGCTCTGGCGATCCCGTCGAAGACCCCGCGGCAGCACTACTACCTCATCCTCGCCCTCACCCGGCTCGGCAAGCCGAGCGAAGGAGCGGAAGCGCTCGAGGCAATGCGGAAGGCCTGGCCCGGCCACTTCCTGGTGTCGTCCGCCGAAGCGCTGCTCAAGCCCACGGTGATCCCGCCCGAGGTTCCCGACACCGGCGATACGCTGCGCGACGGCGAGCCGGCGCCGGTTCCTGCCGATGAATCCAACGTCCTGAAATAGAAGACAGCCGTTGTCCGTCGTCGGTCAGAGGACAGCAGTCATCGGTTAGCAGTGACAATCAGCTGTGGGGAATCAAGCGGTCCTGCCTGACCGACAGCGGTTGTCCTTGTACCGACAACGGACGACGGCGGTCCCTCCCTCACCGCCTGAGCGCCGCCAGCGCGGCGAACCCGGCCGCGGGGATGGCGACCACGCGCAGCATGCCCGGTTCGAGCTGGGTCGCGG
>JACDEN010000028.1 GCA_013816415.1 Planctomycetota bacterium | reverse complement strand
GCCCGATACCAGGTAATGCAGTTCCCAGGCGTCGTGGTGCGCGTGCATGCCCAGGTGCTGCGGCCGATGGCGTTCCCAGGAGCCGAATCCGGCTCCCCGCACCTCGGGCAGGAAGTCCGCGTCGCCGCGGAATTCACCGAGCGTAAAGGTCGGACGGTCATCATGCGGCATGAGCTCATGATCGGCGCTGGCACCGGAGGGGAAGGCGCACTCGTCACGGCATCTCCGTCGCGTTCGTTTCCGGGTGCATGATGCACTGCGAGGGAGGGGTTCGCGCGACGATTCCGCAGCGCTCCGGCGTTGGGCACGCAGGCGTGCGAAGGCCGCGGCGCGCGTCGTCGCCAACGCCGTAAAGCGCGCATCGTCAAGCGGATCGCGCGCGAGCGCGGGCATGCGCGCTGGCAGCTGGCTGGTGCGCGCACCTGGGGAAAACACGGTCTTTACCGCGTGATACAGCTCGCAGTTTCCGGGCGGCGACCGGCAGTGACGGATGTCGCGGAGACAAATGGGACACTCGTTGGAATCGCCTGTCCGCTATGCTCGCCGCATGGTCATCAGCGCACACCAGTCACCACTCGCGAGAAACATCATGAACGTTCCATCGCTTCTCAACCGGGTTCGGTCACCTGCCAACCTGCTGATGATGATGCTGATCATCTCGGCGCTCGCGGCGCCGGCGCAGGCGGCGACCGTGTCGCCGACCGCAGCGCGTGTCCTGATCATCTACAACGCCGCCTGGACCGGCGACGAGGACGGCGATGGCGTCCAGGATTCGCTCGAGGTGGCGAACTACTACCGCGCCAAACGCGGAGTGCCCGCGGGCAACATGCTCGGGCTGAACTGCCGCAGCGACGGCTACGACACCGCGAGCTACGCCGCCATGCAGTCGGAGGTCATCGCGCCGATCAAAGCCAAGCTGGCTGGCCTGGGCGCGACCAACATCGACATCCTGCTGATGTGCTACCGCACGCCGTTGTTCTTCCGAACTCTCAGCATGGACAATGTGCTGATGGGCCTGAATTTCTGGAGCACGTCCAGCGACAACGTCGCGTGGTACGGCAATCCCTACCTCGAGCCGACGCCCGGACTGGGCGCGGACGTCGGGCATTTCGATCACGCCGGGTTCGCATTCTACGGCACCCCGATGTACCTGGTCGGCCGCATCGACGGTCCGACTGGCGTCATCGGCGCGCTCAACCAGATCGATCAGGCGATCTACGGCGACCGCTACGTCACCGCGCAGCCCGGCTATTACAACGGTATCGCCTACATCGACTCGCGCGGCGACAAGGGCGGCACCTACACCGACGCGTCGCTCGTGGCCGATCCGGATGTCCAGAGCGGCAACTACGGGGGCTACGGCCCGACCGACGTGAACATCGCCTTCGGCGAGCGTTCGGTCACCGCTGCCGGGCTGCCGCTGAAGTGGGAGCGTTCGCCCGGCACCATCGGCGACGCGGGACTGATCTACCAGGATGGCTCCAGCGCGGCGACCGCGCCGCGCGCGCTGCTCTACGGCGGCTGGTACAACCTCGGCAACTACAAGCCGGTGTTCGAGTGGCTGCCGGGCTCGGTGGCGTGCGACCTCGACAGCTCGTCGCTCACCAGCTACCTGATCCGCAATTTCAACAGCTCGGCGTGGGCGGCCAATGCGCAGAAGGCCGGCGCCACCTGCGTGTGCGGCGCCGCGGGCGAACCATATTCGGATGGCCATACTCGTCCGAACATCCTGATCGCGTACATGCTCAAGGGCTACAGCTTCGCCGAGGCCGCAGCGGCGGCAAATCCCGGCATCGGCTGGATGTCGTATGCGCTGGGCGATCCGCTGTACGCGCCGTTCGCGGCCAAGGCCGCGGTGCGCGATACCCAGGCCCCGACCTTCGCGGGCGGATTCCCCGTCATCACCCAGCCAGCACATCTCGGCAGCACGGTGAACATCCTCATCAACGACACGCCGGAGCCCGAGGTGGCGAAGGCGCGCGTCGACTGGGGAGTCACCGCGGGCTACGGCCAGAGCTTCACCTCGACGGGCTTCTTCCGGCGTCACGCGCTGTCGTTCCCGGAGCTGCCGTCCTCCACCGTCATCCATTACCGCGTGACCCTCACCGACGCCGCTGGAAATGCCAACGCAACCGGCGACCTGATCTTCACCTCGCCCGCTCAGTCGCCCTACGGCGGCGCGCCGCAGCCGATCCCCGGCACTTTCCAGGCGGAATACTTCGACCTCGGCGGCGAGGGCATCGCGTACCACGACCGTGAACCGTCGAACAACGTGTCGTACCAGTTCCGTCCCGACACCGCGGTCGAACTGTACGGCGTGAGCGAGCCGGAGAGCGCCCCGGCCTTCGTCGGCGTGACGCACGTCGGCGAATGGTACGAGTACACGGTCAACGTCGCCGCCACCGGCACCTACACCGCGGAGGTCATCTACTCCGACTACTACTCGTCGCGCGGCTGGTTCCACCTGGAGTTCGATGGCCAGAACCGCACCGGAACCATGACCATGAATCCTCCCGCGGCCAATACGCCGGGCTGGCTCACCGCCACGGCGACGGGCGTTTCGCTCAGCGCCGGCCAGCACATCATGCGCCTGGTGCTCGATGGGCCGGAAGACCTCGGCGGCTTCGACCGCTTCCGCTTCACCTGGACCGGCGGCACCACCATCGACAGCACGCCGCCGGTGATCTCGTCGGTCGTGGTCGGCGGAATCTCCACCACCGGCGCGACGGTCACCTGGTCGACCAACGAGGGGAGCGACAGCCAGGTCGAATTCGGCACCACCGCGGCCTATGGCACCATCACCAGCGCCAACGCGGCGTTGGTGACCGGTCACTCGGTCGCGCTCTCAGGGTTGGTTCCTGGGACCCTCTATCACCTGCGCGTGCGCAGCCGCGATGCGGCCGGAAACCTGGCGGTCGGCAGCGACGTGATGTTCACCGCCACCGGCACCACCGGGGGCACCGCGCCGGTGATCTCGCGAGTCTTCGCCACCGTCAGCGGCACCGATGTGGCGATCGGCTGGACCACGGACGTGGCTGCCGACAGCCAGGTGCTCTATGGCCTGACCCGCAATTACGAGGGACCGACCGGCGTCGATCCCAACCTTTATACCTATCATCAGGCCAACCTGCGCAGTCTCGCGTCGGGCACCTGGTATTTCGTGGTCAAGAGCCGCAACCAGGCGGGGGCGCTCGCGGTCAGCAGCGAAGGGACCTTCGTCATCGGCGGATCGACGCCGCCCCCGACCCCGCCGACCTCCAGCGGAAATGGTCCGACCATTTCGGCCATCAACGTCATGATCAGCGGTACCACCGCCTCGATCGGCTGGAGCACAGATGTGCCGGCCGACAGCCAGGTGCTCTACGGTCAGACCCATTCCTATGAAGGGCCGACCGGCGTCGATCCGAATCTCTACACCTACCATCAGGCGAACCTGCGCAATCTCCCGACGGGCACCTGGTACTTCAAGGTGCTCAGCCGCAATCAGGCGGGCGGGTTGACCACCAGCGCGGAGTCGTCCTTCGTCATCGGCGGGACCACCCCGCCTCCGACCACGCCGACCAGCACGTCGAGCCTGTCGCTGTCGCAGATCAGCGCGACGGTGAGCGGCACCACCTCCACCGTGATGTGGAACACCAGCGCGCCGGCGGACAGCCAAGTGCTCTACGGCCTGACCACCGCGTACGAGGGCCCGACCGGAGTGGACCCGACGCTCGGTACCGGCCACGTCGCCACGCTGCGCGCATTGGCGGCGGGAACCTGGCATTACCGCGTGCGCAGCAAGGACCCGGCCGGCAACACCGCGACCAGCGACGATGCCACCTTCGTGATCGCTGCGGCCACCATGGCGGCGGCGACCGTCGCGGGATCCTCGACGGTGACCTACGACACCGGCACCGCCCCGATCTCGGTCACCTATTCTGGAAGCCGCCTGGACAGCCCGGCTGCGCCCGAGGGCGGCCAGGGCCGGTGCGGACTCGGCGGTGGGCTCGCGTTCCTGCTCGCGGCGTTCGCCCATGCGTATGCGCGGCGCGTCGGCGATCGGCGCGGATGAATCCCTGCGCGAAATCCGGCACGCCCACCGGTGCCGGCAGCATCACGGCTCAAAGGAGCATCATGATCGGGTGGTCACGTGACGCGCTGCACATCAACCGGTGCATCTCTCGGCTTTTCGCCATCTGCATCGGCATCGCGTCGCTGTGCGCGGGCCCAGCGTTCGCAGTGGAATCGGTGACCGTGACCTCTCCGGTCTCCGGGGCGATCATCGGCGGTGGCTTCTCATTCCAGTCCAGCCTGTCCCCCGGATCCACGACGACGACGGTGGAATACCGGCTCAACGGCGGCTATTTCAGCGGAGAACTGCCGCCGCCTTTCGCCTTCGCGTGGCACGCCGCATACGCGGCGAACGGCTCGTACACGGTGCAGGCGGTGGCGCATGATGACCAGGGAGCCGAGGTCGCGGTGTCGCCGGTGGTGGCGTTCACGCTGGCGCCGCGCCCTGAAGGGGGCGGGATCGTGCTCACCGCACCGGATCTCTCCACGCCGCTGAGCGGAACGGTGACGTTCACCGCGCAGGTGACCCTGGCGCCCGGACGCGTCTTCGAGCGGGCGATCATCGTGATCGATGGCCGCCAGCCCCCGGTGGCGACCTCGTTCTCGTTGGGGTTCTCGGCGTCGTTCGACACCACCGTGCTCGCGGACGGCACGCACGAGGTCGTCGTCGAAGCCTTCGACGCGCTCGGACAATCCTGGGTGGGACTGGTGCAGCGGCCATTCACCGTCGCCAACGGTCACGTCCTGCGCGAGCTCCGCTGCACCTACCGCACGCTCTATTTCATACCCGGCGAATCGGCGACCATCGCGGCGCGCGCGGTGTTCGCTGACGGCCTCGAGGAGGCGATCGCTTCGGGCGCGACGTTTTCAAGCAGCGATGCGTCGATCGCGGCGGTAGACGCCGCCGGCGTCGTCACCGCCGTCGCGGTCGGAGACGCCACCGTCAGCGTCGCTGCCCGCGGCCGCACCCGGCAGGTGACGGTGCACGTCGATCAGGCGCATCGCTTCGCACATCTGTCCAAGGGCGGCGGCCCGCTGACGGTCTACGACCCGCAAAAATCGCTGTTCATGCGCAGCGTGTTCTTCCTCGGCGAGCCGGCGATGTCCGCCGAGCCCCGCCTGGCGGCGGCGATGCAGGCGGCCGCAGTCAACACCATGGAAGACACCATCTATTACAATCCGATCGGGCTGACGACTCCCGACTACGAGAGCTGGCGCACCGCGGTGGATGTCGAATTCACCAAGAAGGTCGCCGCAGCCAAGGCCAATGGTTTCGGATTGTTCTTCGCCGGTGACGAGATCGATCGTACCGCGCCGGCTCTGCACCATTCCATCGACTCGACGTCGTACGGCCCGCGCGCGGTCCGCCACGCGTTCGATTTCTTCATCGCCAGCGGAGTCCAGGTCGGGATCGACATGGTCGACGAGGTCAACTTCATGTGGGGCGACACCCCGACTCCGAACGACGGACGCTGGTTGTCGCGCTCGCCGCCGATCCCGGACGACGCCTTCACCGCGCTGATGTCGACGATCGCACTGGCGGATCCGCAACCGCGTGCGCTCTCGCTGGGTTGGCCGGTGAGTCTCGGGTCAGCCCAGGCGGCGGCGAATTGGATGCTCAATCGCACGATCAGCGATCACGTCACGGCCTATTGGGATTACATCTTGGAGAACCGCTACGTGTACCCCTGGCGCGTGTCGCTCGCCGAGGGCGCCTCCAACATGGATCTGTTCATCGACACGCGCTACCGCGACCGAGGAATGCCGCTCCTGGCGCTCGGCAAGCTGACCGGATTCGGATATGCGAAGGGGCTGCCCGCGGACACCTCCGAGTTCGTCCCCGGCAAGGACTCGATCGAGCGACCCGGCGGCGTGCCGCTGACCATCACCGCCGACATCATGTACCAGATCGTCAAAGGCGCCGCTGGGGTGCGCGAGTACGCCTACGATACGCCGTCGTGGCGGGCCGAGCGCGCGAATTCCGGATACCTCGGCGGGCTGCAGCAGGGAGCGGATCCTTTCGGCATCGGCACCGACCGCTGGGCGGCGATGGCGGCCGCGTTCCAGGTGATCGCGGCGCTCGAGGCCGACCTCCTGCAGCCGATGGCGAACGCGCCCGATCTCGGCAACGACCTGGCGGTCTGCGTCAAACGCGGTCAGCGCGGGGCATTGGTGATCGCGGTGAACATGTCCGAGGCCGCGCAGCGGACGCGCCTCGAGCTCGCTTCGCTGCGCGCTGGAGCAAACGGCGCCGCGTCGCGCTATCGTCTCATCGGATCGAGGTGGCGTTCAGCCACGATCGGCATGGACGCGAGCGCCGACGTGGTGATCGCTCCTGGCGAGACGGTGATCTGGCGATTCATGGCGGGCACCGATCCGCACACCACCGCGAGCACGGGCGGAACCGGCGCGACCAGCGGAGCGACCGCGGGCACCCCTGATACCGCACCAGGAACGGGCGGCGCCACGGGCTCCGATGCGGGCGGATCCGCGCATTGCGGCAGCGGTGGCGGCATGGTGTTCGCCGTGGTGGCCTTCGCCATCGCGCTGCGCGTGCGTCGTCGGCGGCCGCTTCTGCAGCCGCTTCCCTTGCTATCGAGAAATCCAATTCGAACTGGGACGGCCTCCTGATCGGGAAGGATCCCGCGTAGCGCGACGGCACGGTGGTCGTGATTCCAACGAAGCGCGCGAATACAGTTCGCCGTTGCAGGACGCGACGTCGGATCTCGCCAGTGCCAGGGCTCTGGAGCGGTGACTGCTTGGCGTTGGCTGGGCATGAAGATACTCACGTCGAGGTGTCAATGGATTGGGATGACATCCGTCGCTGCATCGCGGTCCTCAATGGTGTTCCTCCGCCCGAGGGTGATTCGAGGCAGAGGCTCAGGGTGCGGTATCTGCATTGGGGGATGACGCCGCCATCCTACTGGCTCTCGGGCCGCCACCCGAATCCCTGCCCAGCACATAAGCATTCCTTCTACGAAGTCTGCCATGCCTTTGAAGGACGCGGGCACTTCATCGCGGAATCCTTCGGATCGCATCAGAGATCGATCACAGCAGGCGACACATTCATCGCCCATCCCGGAATCGCTCATCGCTACGGATCCCATGGGCGTGATGCCCTCGGCATCTGCTTCTGGGCGTTCGTCATCGAAGCGATGGATCGTGAAGATGACCAGGGATCACATTTTTCATTGGCCCTGCCCTTGGCGGCCGTGGCCGATGCGAGAAAATCTCTGATGGCGTCCGATGCCACAACCGGCGCCGTGCTTCGATTGTTATTCCTCGAGTCTCTGAGTCGTATCCCCGGTCGAACCGCGCGGCTGCAGCATCTCTTGGCCTACCTGGCGTCCCACGTGACCGGATTGGCCTCGAGTCCAGACATCACCCTCCCGCGTGAGGCTGGATCGACCCAGGCTGACGGCTCCGACCAATTCGCGGATGCTCAGCAGTTCATCCACGACCATTGCCACCGGGATGTGTGCATCAAGGACCTGGCATCCAGATACCGCCTGAGCGTACGCCATACTGCCCGCTTGTTCTCTCGTCGATTCAACACCTCCTTCGCCGAGTACCTGTCCTCCGTCCGCATGCAGACCGCCGCGCATCTGTTGCTCAAGGAATCATTGAGCTTGAAACAGGTGGCGCGTCAGTGCGGCTTCTCGTCGCTGCCAGCATTCGTCCGGGCATTCAAGCGCGCCACCGGAACCACGCCCGGTGAATACCGACATCGTTCGCTCAGCCCAGGAACGTGACGTCCGTCCTGATCAATGGCATGTCCGTCCGGAGCAATGCCCTCCGCTTAGCCTGATCGGTGTACAACCACCCTGAGCACCGCGGAGAACCCATGCAGATAACGAATTCGCGTCCGACTCCCGCCCAAGAGAAGGCGCACTTCGACACCAATGGGTACCTGATCGTCAGGGACATTCTCAGTCCCGCCCAGTTGAGTGAGTTGCGCACGCAGATCGCTCGCTCGCTCGCAGGCAATGAGCCGCAGTTCGGTGATTTTGAGATCCAATGGGAGCCCGCTTGCGCGGGTCGCGCTGATCTGCCCCGTTCGCAGCGCATCCGGGTGATGTTCAACCTGTGCCACCGTGACCCCTGGTTCTGGGGCCACGCCACGCGCCCGGAACTCGTCGATGTGGTCGAGAACCTCATCGGTCCAGACCTCGAGCTCTACACCGATCAGATGTTCGTCAAAGGCCCGTATCACGGCAGCGAAGTGCCGTACCATCAGGATTCGCCCTATTGGCCGATCGAGCCCGAGGGGATCCTCAGCTGTTGGCTGGCGGTCGATGACGCCACCGAGGAGAACGGCTGCGTGCGGGTCATTCCCGGCTCCCACAAGCAGGCGATCACGCATTCCAGCTTTTCGGGTGCCCAGTCGCTCGGGCTCCACCAGCATCAAGTCGATGCGGCGAAGGAAGTCCCGATGGTGATGAGCGCCGGCAGCTGCATGTTCCATCACAGTTTGCTGATCCATCGCAGCCTACCCAATACCAGTCCCGCGCCCCGGCGAGGGCTGGTGAGCATCTACGTGGCCGCGGCCACGCGTTTCACCGGCCCCTGGGATTTTCGCTACGGATTCAAAACCATTCGCGGCAGCAGGGGCCACCGTCAACCAGGGTGGGCGGACCATCATGAACCGGTAACGTCGAGGGCATGAATCCCTGCGCCGTTCGGCATCGCCGCCGAGCCGCCAACGTGGTCTTCAGCACGGCGTCCGCGCCGGTCACCCGTTAAACCCAGGTCCCAGGTCCCAGAACCCAGAACCCAGAACGTTCCGCCCTTGCTTATTCAACTGAGTTGAATAAACCGCTTACCAGTTGCATGACCATCGGCTCTCGCATCCGGACCGTGCGCCTGCGCGCGCATCTGCGCCTCGACGACGTCGCGGCGCTCTGCGGCGTCACCAAGAGCCTGCTCTCCAAGATCGAGACCGGGGCGGTGAAGCCGGCGGTGGCGACGCTGGTGGGTGTCGCGCGTGCGCTGCGCGTGCCGGTGGCGGCGTTCCTCGACGATGACGGCGGCGCGCGGCGTACCGTGCTGATGCGCGGCGGCGACGAGGGGTTCCAGCGCACCGACAAGGGCTACCGCTACCGGCTGCTGGCCGCCGAGCGGGTCGAGAAGGCGATGCAGCCGTTCATCTTCCGGGCACGGCGCGGAGAGGTGAAGCCGGGTCCGCTGCGCCACGCCGGCGAGGAATTCGTCCACGTGCTTTCGGGCGAACTGGATTTCCGCGTCAGCGGGACCACCCACCACCTCAAGCCCGGCGACGGCCTGTATTTCGATTCCGACGAGGAGCACGACTTCGCCGCGACCACCGCCGAAGCGGTGTGGATCGCGGTCTTCCACGAGCGCGGATCCGCGGACGCGGATCGCGGAAAGATTCCGCGCGGCCGCCGTCGCGCACGGCCGCGAGCGCGACCTTCCTGACCACCATCGCATAGGAGACGTTCCCATGGCCCGATA
The DNA here is from genome assembly GCA_013816415.1 of Planctomycetota bacterium. Lineage (GTDB taxonomy): Bacteria > Planctomycetota > UBA11346 > UBA11346 > UBA11346 > JACCZE01. The sequence goes on along the minus strand of JACDEN010000028.1, from coordinate 3,744 downwards.
CCTCAAGCGCGGCCGCAGCGCGGCCGAGATCCGCTCATCCGACGACGAGGTGCGGGCTACCGTCGCCGCGATCATCGCCGACGTCCGCGCGCGCGGCGACGCGGCGGTACGCGACTACGCGCAGCGCTTCGATCACTGGTCGGCGCCGACCTTCCGCCTGCCGCAGTCCGAGATCGACCAGTGCGTCGAGAGTCTGCCGCGGCAGACCATCGACGACATCATCTTCGCGCAGGCGCAGGTGCGGCGCTTCGCCCAGGCGCAGCGCGCGACGCTGGGCGACTGCGAGATCGAGACCATCCCCGGCGTCACCCTCGGCCACCGGAACATCCCGATTGGCGCGGTCGGCTGCTACGTTCCCGGTGGGCGCTATCCCCTGGTCGCGTCCGCGCACATGAGCGTGGTCACCGCCAAGGTCGCAGGAGTCTCCCGCGTGGTCGCGTGCGCGCCCCCGACCAGGGGACGGCCGCACACCGCGACGGTCGCGGCGATGGCGCTCGCGGGCGCGGACGAGATCCACGTCCTGGGCGGCGTGCAGGCGATCGCCGCGATGGCGCTCGGAACCGAGTCGATGTCCGCGGTGGACATGCTGGTCGGGCCGGGGAACGCGTACGTGGCCGAAGCCAAGCTGCAGCTGTTCGGAAAAGTGGGGATCGACCTGCGCGCCGGCCCGACCGAGGTGCTGATCATCGCCGACGACAGCGCGGACGCCGAGATGGTCGCCACCGACCTGCTCGGCCAGGCCGAGCATGGACCGAATTCGCCAGCCATCCTCATCACCACCAGCGAAGCGCTCGCGCGTGCGACCCTGACCGAGATCGAGCGCCAGCTGATGACGCTCGCCACTGCGGACGTCGCCGGCGCGGCGTGGAGGGATTGCGGACAGGTGATCATCGTCGACTCGCCCACGGAAGCCGCGGTCGAAGCCGATGCGATCGCCAGTGAGCACGTCCAGGTGCTGACGCGCGATCCGGATTTCTTCCTCGAGCGCCTGCGCAATTACGGCGCGCTGTTCCTCGGACCCGAGACGAACGTCGCGTTCGGCGACAAGGTCATCGGCACCAACCACACGCTGCCGACCGGACAGGCTGCGCGCTACACCGGCGGATTGTGGGTGGGGAAATTCCTCAAGACCGTCACCTACCAGCGCTGCACGCCCGAGGCCAGCGTTGTGATCGGGGCCTACTGCTCGCGGCTGTGCGCCCTCGAAGGCTTCGCCGGGCATCAGGCGCAGGCGGACCTGCGTGTCGCCCGCTACGGAGCCGGCGTCAGCGCCGCGGCCGCGCGCTCGTAGACCGGCCGGATTTCAGGCGGCGGCGGTCAACGATACCAGGCGGTGGTGGGCATCGAATTCGGCGGTGACCTGACGTCCGGCGGGATCGATCGCGACCAGCGCGGTCGCGGCGGTCCGGCTGAACGACCACTCCAGCCACTGCATGTAGCCGCTGAATGCGGTGGCATGGTCGGTGATCGGCAGATCCATGATCGCCTGGGTGAAATGCGCGATCGCCATCTGCGCGTCGATCGGCTCGCGGGCGGCCAGCCGCTGGTCGACCAGCATCAGCCAGATCGCCCCGCCCTCATATGGTCCGCGGTAGAAGCCTCCGGCGCCGAACAGTCCAGTCGCGACCAGCGCGAGATCCTGGGCGCTGACCGACTTGGTCGGCAGCTGCGGCGCCGCCAGCTCGTCGATGCCGCTCCCGGTGCCGATCGCACGCAGCTTCAATGCCGCCTTCACACATTCCGGTGGCATCTGCGATTCCTCGTTCGCCCATGACCACAGCCAGGTCTTCGAGCGCTCGGACTCGGTGCCGAGCACCTGCGTCGCGAACGCGAGGTCATCGCCGAAGCGCAGCGTCGAGGTCGGCAGATCGAACGTCCAGGGCCGCTGGCCGACCACCGCCTGCAGCCGCAGCTGCTTGTGCAGGCCGGCGACGACATGCTGATTCAGCAGGTGGCGAAGCTTCGGATGCATGCACCCCGATCCTACCAGCGCATCGCCCAGGCGGCATGGTATTCCAGCCCCGCGCGCCGGTGCGAATGCCACGCAGCCGCTGCTAAATGCCTGACCCCACTGCGGCGCGCCGACGGCGTGCGAAAAGCGACAGCATCATCGCCAACCCGATGTCCGCGCCCTGGCGGCAGCGGCTTCCGCCACCATCCGGTGCGGAGTCGACGACCGGTGGCGGCGCGCCGCTGGCAGCGGTCACCGTGTGAGGATCGCCGCGTCGGGCACGATGTCGAGCTTGGTGTAGCGCGGGTGGTGCGAATCCTTGAAGGGATCGTTCGCCCGCGTGTTGTAGCACATGATCAGCGACCAGCGCGGATGCTCCGAGGTGTTCGGCGCGGAGCCGTGCAGCGTGTTGGCGTGGAAGAACAGTGCGTCGCCGGCCTCGGCCTCGAAGTGGATGAGCTCGAAGCGCTTCATCGCCTCGCTCACGCGTTCGGGGTCAGCGCCGGTCTGCGTGCCGAACGTGCCGTGCTCGACGCGGCCCATGCGCTGGGAGCCCTTCAGCAGCTGGAGGCATCCGTTTGCGCGCGTGGCGCGGTCGACCGCGACCATGCAGCTCGCCAGGTCGGGCAGCAGGCAGCCGTTCTGGTACCAGTAGCCGTAGTCCTGGTGCCATTCCCACGCGCCGCCGACGCGCGGCTCCTTCAGCATCATCTTGGCGTGGTAATGGTAGACCTCGCCGCCGAGCAGCTGCTCCATGGCGCCGACCACGCGTTCGCAGCGCGAGAACATGCCATAGAGGTCGTCGCCCGGATCGTTCCACAGCGTCAGCTTGCTCAGGCGCCCCGCGGCGTCGGTGATCGGCAGGTGGCGCGACTCGAGGACGTCGTCGCCGCGCGCATGTGCGATCAGCCGCGCCATCTCGCCGCTGGTGAAATAGCCGCGGCAGACGACGTAGCCGTCGCGGTGGAAGGCGGCGACCTGATCCGCGCTCAAGGGTGTCCGGCTCATCAGTCCCCCACATGCGATGTTCAGAGATCCCATTCGACCGCAATCGTCTTTCCGGTAGCGGCCAATGCGTGTTCGTCCGCGCCCACGCCATGGGGCTCGGCGGCTGAGGACTTTCCGTGGATCAGGGCTTGAGCAGGCCGTCCACCGGCGTGACCGCGGTCGAGAACACGCCGCCTGCCGGCAGTCCGAGGAAGGCCAATCCGGTCGCGTACAGTCGGCGGTAATCGATCTGCCACTTGAGGTCGCCGCGCGCGTCGAGATCGGTCAGGCTCGGCTGCGTCCCGTACCAGCCGCCGGTGATGTTCGCGGTGCTGCCGAGGATGAGATGCGGCGCCGCCGTGCCGTGGTCGGTGCCGCCGCTGTCGTTGGCTTCGACGCGGCGGCCGAATTCAGAATAGCTCATGATCAGCGTGCGGTTCCACGCGCCCTTCTCGACCAGCGCGTCGCGCAGCGCGCTCAGCCCCTGCGCGACCTGGGCGAGCAGCCCATCGTGCTTCGCCCGCTGGCTGGAGTGGGTGTCGAACCCGCCGAGGCTGATCTTGTAGACGGGGATCGGCATGCCGGCCGAGATCATCTGCGCGACCGAGCGGCACTGGTCGCCGAAACGCCCGGCGGGAAAGGCCGCGCCGAACGTGGGGGGCACGGTCAGGCGGGCGTCGAAGTCGACCTTGGCCGAGACCACGTCGCGCTGCACGTTCAGCACATGCTGCAGCGCGGGATTGGCGACGGGGGCCGGCGGGGCGATGAGACCGGTGGCTTCGGCCCGGAACGAGGCGGGCGTGCTG
>JACDEN010000352.1 GCA_013816415.1 Planctomycetota bacterium | reverse complement strand
GGGCTACGTCGCGATCGAGCTCCACAACCCCTACGACGTCGACATCAACCTCGGCGGAGCCCTGCCGGGCGACGGCAACGGGTGGGCCGTGGGCGTGATCAACCGCCGGGCCGACGTGGGGAATAAGCCGCGGCTCAAACTCGACAGCCTTGACCCTACGGCGGTCCCGTTCTGGCGTTTCCCCGCGGAGACGGTCGTGCCGGCCGGGGGGTACCTCGTCCTGGAAAACCTGGACCCGACTGGGGCCGACGCCCTGGCGGCCCGCTACCGGCCCCAGGCGGCGACCCTCCGCAAGACGCAGACGCCTGCTACCGGAAATCCGGGCGGCGCGGCGGGCGATGCGATGCTGCCGGTGGCGCCGCCGACCGCGTCCACCACATACAGGCTCCAGACTCCGTTCGGGTCGGTGTCCGTGAAGGCCGACAGGGTGGAGCCGTACGGGCGGGCGGGTGCTGGAGCCGGAAACGGATCGAGGAAGCCTCCGGCTTCGGTAGGCTTGTACGACCCGCTGATCGGAGAACCGCTCAGGGTCGCCAGCGCGTCGTCGTCGAATGCCAGGCTGAGGCCGCTCACCGCGCCGCCGAAGTCCGACAGCACGACGACGCTCTGGCCGCCGGGCCCGACCAGCAGGACGTCGACGTCCGCCAGGTTGTCATGCGATATGTTGTTCAGGGTCACGCGCACCTTCGCGATCTTCTGTCCGTCCAGTCCTCCGACGGTGATCTGAGCCGGATACGGCGTCGCGGCCGACGCGTCGGTGATGGTGATCGCCGCCGAGGAACTGTAGGTCGCGCCGGAGACCGGAGCGAGCGTGCCGGCGATGAGCGCACCGATGATCAGCAGGAGCCTGGCGACCTGGGACGATGTTCGATGCATGTGCGGCTCCTGAGGGGGAGTCGCAGGATGGGCCGCCGAACTCTGCGTCAAGTGTTGCAGACGATTCTATCGACGCGGTCAGTTGCGCAGGGCGTCCACCGGATTCATGTGGGCCGCCAGCCACGCCGGATACAGCCCGAACGCCACCCCGATGCCCATCGAGGTCAGCGTCGCCAAGGCCATGATCCACAGGTTGAAGGCCACCGCGAAGCCGAACAGCGCTTCGATCAGGAAGCCGGCGGTCAGGCCGAGGGCCAGGCCGAGCAGTCCGCCGAAGAGCGAGATCAGCAGCGCCTCGGCGAGGAACTGGCGCAGGATGTCGCGCCGGCTCGCGCCGACCGCGCGGCGGATGCCGATCTCACGCGTGCGCTCGGTCACCGTCGCGAGCATGATGTTCATGATGCCGATGCCGCCGACGATCAGCGAGATCGCGGCGATGACGATGATGATGACGTTGAAGATCTCCTTGGTGCGCTGCGCCTGCTTCAGGCTTTCCAGCGGAACAGAAATGGCGAAGTCCTCGGCGTCGTTGTGCAGGTCGCCGACGATGCGTTTGATCGCCAGCGAGCGCTCGAGCAGGTGCTCGTCGGAATCCATGCGCAGCGAGATGGCGTCGAGCCGGCTGGCGCGCTCATCCTTGCGGAAGTAGGTGCGCAGGCTGCTGTACGGCAGGTAGACGTCCTTGTTGCGGTCCTGGATCGAGACGTCGGCGATGTCGCTCTCGGTGAAGCGCTTGCCCGCCATCACGCCGACCACGGTGAACGGCTCGTCGCCGAGGATCACCGTCGCGTTCCAGGCGTCGCCTTCGAGTCCAAGCCGCTTGGCGACGCCGTCGCCGAGCACGCACACCCGCGCGAAGGTCTCCTCGTCGCGCGCGTCGAGGAAGCGTCCCTTGCCGACATGGAAGTTGACAACCGACTGGAAATCGCCGGTCACCCCCAGGGTGTTGGCGTCGTCGACCGCGCGGTCGCCGAGGCGCACCTCGGCCTTGATCGCCTTCCAGGCGCTGGCCGCCTCGATGCCTGGAACGTAGGTCGTCACCGCCTGCAGATCGCTCAGCGCGACACCGTTCGGGCTGAGGCGGCGCAGCCGCATCAGACGCGAGCCTTCGAGGTCGAGGCCGCGCACCTGGATGTTGTTCATGCCGATCTGGCGGATCTGCTCGAGCTGGCGCTCTTTGCCGCCTTCAGTGATGGCGGTCATCGCGATCACCGCGGCGATGCCGAAGATGATGCCGAGCATGGTCAGGAAGCTGCGCAGCTTGTGCGCGAGGATGCCCTCGTGCAGGGCGATGCGCAGCACGTCGGCGTCGGTGACGCGGCCGGCGGTGGTGGGCGCCGCGCGCGTGGATTCGCGCTTCGCCGGCGCCGCGTCCGAGCGTTCGTCGCTGACGATCACGCCGTCGACGATGCGCACCACCCGGCGCGCCAGCGCGGCGACGGTCGGATCGTGGGTCACCAGCACCACGGTATGCCCGTCGGTGTTGAGCTTCCGGAGCACGTCCATGATCTCGGCGCCGGTCTTGGTATCGAGGTTGCCGGTCGGCTCGTCGGCGAGGATCAGGTGCGGACGGCCCGAGAGTCCGCGCGCGATCGCCACGCGCTGCATCTGGCCGCCAGAGAGTTCGCGCGGGGTGTGCGCGACGCGGTGGTCGAGCCCGAGGGTCCCCGCGAGCTCGGCGCCGACCGCGCGCCGCTGCGCGAGGGGGGTTCCGGCGTAGGTCAGCCCGAGGCCGATGTTGTCGACCACCGAGAGGTCGGGCAGCAGGTTGTACTGCTGGAAGACGTAGCCGATCTCGCGGTTGCGCAGCCGTGAGAGCGCGCGGTCGTCGAGGTTCGCGATCTCGTGGCCGCACAGGCGGTAGCTGCCGGACGTCGGCTGGTCGAGGCAGCCGAGGATGTACATCAGCGTGGTCTTGCCGCTGCCCGACGGCCCGACGATGGCGACGAACTCGCCCTCCTCGATCGCCAGGTCGACCTCCTTGAGCGCGTGCACGGTGTGCTCGCCCATGACGTACGAACGCGTCAGCTTGGCTATCTCGATGACGCTCATCGGCGGAGGTCCAGAACCGGAGGTGGTCGCGTGATCATCGGTCGACCACGCGCCTGATCCGCACCACGTCGCCCTCCTTCAGGCCGCCGGTGATGATGAACGCGTCCTCGCCGAACGGCTCGCCGGCAACAACCGCCGGCTGCGGGTCGCGCGCGCCGACCATGACCGTCCAGGCCTCGCCGGACCTCGTCACCGCGCCGAGCGGCAGCCACAGCGCGTCGGCGCGCTCACCGACCTGGATCGACAGCAGCGCGGTCATGCCCTGCCGGTAATCCGGCCGCGACTGCGACAGCCGGCAGCGCACCTCGAACTGGGTGACGTCGGCGAACACCACCTTGTCCCAGTCGTTGAACTCGGCGAACTTGTCCTTGCCGATGCCGGACACCTGCGTGATCTCGCCATCGAGGCGCAGGTTCGCGAGCGAGGGGATCTCGACCTGGGCGCGCATGCCCTTGGCGACGTGCTTGATGTTCACCTCGTTCACCTTGGCCACCACCTCCATGTCCTCGGGCGGATAGATCTCGACCAGCGAATCCTCCTCCCAGGCGCGGTCGCCGGCCTGGCGCGGGCGGTCGCCTTCGCGCATCACCCAGGTGATGCCGGCGACCGGCGCCTTGTAGATGTTCGGCGGCGTCTCCTTCGCCGCTGCCAGATCGCGCTGCATGCGTTCGATGTCGGCGGCGATCTCGGCCCGGCGCTTGTCGTCGTCCGCTTCGAGCGCGGCGAGCTCCTTCTGCGAGAACTCGATGTTGGCCTCGATCATCGACGGGAAGTGCCGGCTGCGGGTGTCGATCGATGCCATCCACCGGCGCTCCTGCGCTTTCAGCACCGCGATCTCCTGATCCTGGATCGCCAGCGCGCGCTGGTACGCCGCCTGCGCCTGGTCGGCCTTCGCCTTGGCGCGGTCGAGCTTCATCTGCGCCTCGGCCAGCAGTTCGGGCGCGGGCGGACGTTCGGCGATGGCGACGTTCTCGCGCACGATGCGCAGCTGGTTGTCGGCGGTGCGCACCGCGGCCTCGAGGTCGTCGAGCGCGGTCTGGCTGAGCGCGCCCGACGCGGACGCGAGCCTGCCCTGGTCGCGCTTGCGACTCGCCTCGGCGAAGCCGAGCGATGCCGACTCCTCGTCCAGACGCAATTTCACCAGCGGCAGCGCGCGCTTCTCGATCTCGATGCGGATGTGGTAATCCTCCTCCATCAATTCGCGTTCGGTGAGCTTGGCCTGGAGCTCATCGCGCGCCGGTTTCGCCGCGTCGCGCGTCGCACGGGCTGCTTCC
>JACDEN010000027.1 GCA_013816415.1 Planctomycetota bacterium | reverse complement strand
GATCAGCACCGCGGCGGGCGCGCCGTCGCGATCGCAGACGATGTTCAGCAGGTGGTGCATGCCGTAGCAGAGGTACACGTAGAGCGTTCCCGGCTCGCGGTAGAGCGTCGCCGTGCGCGGCGTGAGTCCGCGGCAGGCGTGACAGGCCTGGTCCTCCTCGCCCTGGTAGGCCTCGGTCTCGACGATGGTGCCGGCCACGCCATGCGCCTCGATCGCGCAACCGATCAAGAGCGGCGCGAGCTGCGGCGCGGGAAGCGCGAGCTCGATGCCCGAGACCACGCCGCCGTGGCCGACCAGTCGCGTCGGCCTAGAAATCGTGCGCGCCATGTCCGCCAGCGGGTTGGCCGGCAGCCGCGTCCTCCAGGGTGCCGCCGAATCGTTTGGGGATCAGCGGCGCCAGCAGCCGGGCCTGGGCCGGCAGCCCGCTGGATGTGCCGCTGCTGCTGCTCGAACCCCCGCCGTGCGTGCGCGTGAAGCTGTACTGCCCGCCGGCAGCCGCAGGCAGGGACAGCGTCATCTCGCCCTCTCCGAACGAGAGCATCTGCGATTCATCCGCGTTCTCGTACACCTTGGCCAGGAGCTTCTGCCGCTCGGCGCCGATCTGCGCCGTCACCGCCCGCTCGAGATCCTTCCTGAGCGGCTTGCCCGCGGCGGAGAAATCACGGATGACGACGGTACAGGTATCACCGTCGACACTCGCCGCCGCACCGGCCTGCCTCGCGAGATCGAGGAGGCGTTTCTGGATGTCAACGCGGGCCTTGGACACCCCCTGCGCCTGCTGCTCGGTCAACCCCAGCAGGGAGACCACCGGCGCGGACAACTCGACGCCGTCTCCGGCATCCACGCCGAAGAAACGCACACCAGATTCGTTGATCGCCTTCAGGCTGATGGAGTCGGCCTTGAGCGCCGCGACCTCGCGCTCGAGCTCGACGATGCGCTTCTTCAGCGCGTCGACGTCATCGGCCGCCCACAGCGCACAGCAGACCGTCCAGGCGATGATGATCCTGATCATGGCGCGCTTCCCTTACGTGACTCAGCTGTCCGACAGCGCGGCGATGCCCGGCAGCATCTTGCCTTCGAGCAGCTCCAGCGACGCGCCGCCGCCGGTCGAGCAGTGCGTGACCTGGTCATCGAGCTTCCAGTTCGCGGCCGCGGTCGCGGTGTCGCCGCCGCCGATGACGGTGACCGCGCCGGCCACGGTCGCCGCGACCAGGGCGTCCATCGCCGAGCGCGTGCCGGCAGCGAACTTCTCGAACTCGAAGACGCCGAGCGGTCCGTTCCAGACGATCGTCTTGGCGCGGGCGATCACCACGGCGTTGGCCTTGATCGTCTCGGGTCCGCAGTCGAGGCCTTCCCAGCCGGCGGGGATGCCGGTGAGCACTGTCGCGGCCTTGGTCTGCGCGTCGGGAGCGAAGCGGTCGGCGGCGATGAAATCGCTCGGCAGGTGGATCTTCACGCCTTTCAGCTGCGCCTTCGCCATCAGCTCGGGCACGATCTTCGCGCCCTCGGGATCGAACAGCGACTTGCCGATCTCCATGCTGCTGATCGTGCGCAGGAAGGTGTAGGCCATGCCGCCGCCGATGATCAGCTCGTCGGCCTTGTCGAGCAGGTTGTTGATGAGCTGGATCTTGTCGGCGACCTTGGCGCCGCCGAGGATCGCCAGGAGCGGCCGCCTGGGTTGGTCGAGCACCTGCGCGAACGCGTCGAGCTCCTTCTTCATCAGGAATCCCGCCGCGCGCTTCGGCAACTTCACGCCGACCATCGAGCTGTGCGCGCGATGCGCGGTGCCGAAGGCGTCGTTGACGTAGACGTCACCGAGCCGCGTGAGCGAGGCGCGGAAGGCCTCGACCTGCGCGGGCTCGGCCTTGATCTTCTCACCGGCCTCGTTTGTGACCGAGCCCTCCTCCTCGATGTGGAAGCGCAGATTCTCGAGCAGCACCACCTCTCCGGGCTTGAGCGCCGCGCACGCGGCCTCGACCGCCGGCCCGACGCAGTCGTCGAGGAAGCGGACGGGACGCCCGAGCAGCTCCTGCGCCTTGGCGGCGATCGGCTTGAGCGAGTATTTGTCCACGCGCTTGCCGTCCGGGCGCCCGAGGTGGCTCATCAGCACCACCGACGCGCCGCGCTCGAGGGCGAAGCGGATGGTCGGCAACGCGGCCGCGATGCGCTGGGTGTTGGTGATGGCGCCGGTCTTCTTGTCCTGGGGGACGTTGAAGTCGACGCGCATCAGCACGCGCCTGCCCTTCAGGTCGAGCTGGTCGATGGAGAGTTTCGGCATGGGCATCCCGGCCAGCGAGGCGCTGGCTCCCTGCGTCCGGTGCGGACGCCGAGGCAGCATTGAGCCAGCCGATGCCGTGGCAAGCACGGCGGACGGACGGAATCAGTCCACGGTGCAGACGTCCGGCAGGTGCCGCCAGCGCCCATCGAGATCGAGACCGTAGCCGACCACGAAGCGGTCGGGGATGGTGAACCCGACGTAGCGCGCGCTCGCCGCGGGCGCCGGCGCGCAAGGGGAGACGGAGGACTTCGCGTCATCGCAGCTTGAGCCATGCGACCGCGGGTTAGCATGTCGGGCCCGTCGCATCCGGCGGTCCGAGGAGCCCCATGTCGACGTATACCCCCCGTGAACTGGCGCTGCACGCTGCGCGGCTGTGCCTGGACAAGGGCGCCCTCGAGCTGCGCGTCATGGCGCTGCCGCCCGGCACCGCGCTCTTCGACTATGTCGTCCTCTCCAGCGCGCGCTCGGACCGCCAGACCCACGCCATCGTCGACGAGGTGCACAAGTTCTGCAAACGGCACAAGCTCGGCCACCATCCCGTCGAAGGCGAGTCCGGCTGGATGCTGGTCGACTGCCTGGATGTCGTCGTCCACTGCCTGAGCGTCGAGCAGCGCGCGCGCTACCAGATCGACAGCCTGTGGAAGGCCGCGCGCGATGTCGACTACGAGGCCGAACTCAAGAAGCTGCCGAATCCCGACCAGGTGCTCACCGGCGGTTCGAAAAGCTGAACCGCCATGTTCAAGGCCATCGGTCGGCTGTTCTCGAAGATCAAGGAAGGCCTCGCCAAGACGCGCTCGGCGGTCGGCGGGGCGCTGCGCCGGCTGATCGGCGGCGGGCGCGCGATCGATCGCGCGTTCCTCGAGCAGCTCGAGGACACGCTGCTGCAGGCCGACATCGGGGTGGCCAAGAGCGAGGAGATCATCACCGAGCTCAAGACCCGCTACCGCGATGGCGAGATCGCCAAGGGCGAGGACCTGCTCGCCTTCCTGAAGAAGAGCCTGCGCGCCGAGCTGCAGCCGCCCCAGGAAGCGGAATTGGCGTGGGCCGCCGACGGCCCGACCGTGGTGCTGGTGGTCGGCGTCAATGGCGCGGGCAAGACCACCACCATCGCCAAGCTGGCGAAGCGCTTCAAGGACCAGGGGCGGAACGTGCTGATCGCCGCCGGCGACACCTATCGCGCCGCGGCGATCGAGCAGCTGTCGATCTGGGCGACGCGCGCCGGGGTCGACATCATCAAGAGCCATGACGGCGCCGATGCCGCCGCGGTCGCGTACGACGCGGTGGTGGCGGCGCAGGCGCGGAATGCCGATCTGGTGCTGATCGACACCGCCGGACGCCTGCACAACAAGGAGCACCTGATGCGCGAGCTGGAGAAGATCCGGCGCGTCATCCAGAAACGCCTGCCGACCGCGCCGCACGAGACCCTGCTGGTGCTCGATGCCACCGCCGGCCAGAACGCGGTCCAGCAGGCCAAGGTCTTCCGCGAATCGATGGGCGTGACCGGGCTGGTGCTGACCAAGCTCGACGGCACCGCCAAGGGCGGCGTCGCGATCACCATCCGGCGCGAGCTCGGACTGCCGGTGCGCTTCATCGGCGTCGGCGAGACCATGGACGACCTCCAACCGTTCGACCCCGACGCCTACATCGAGGCGATCTTCGCGGATGACGCGACCTGACCATATAGTGGTGAACCCCGCGGCCGCACGGCCGTACATCATCCCCCGGTAGGGTTCGTCGCCGGCCGGCGTCCCCCTGCCGCCGGAAAGGTCCCCATGCGCCACCCGCTCCGCTCGCGATCGCTCACCTGCCTGCTCGCCGCATCGGCCTGCGTCCTGGCCGGAATCGCGCGCGGCGACGATGGCGACGGCGATTACCCGAAGACGGTCGAGCCGCCGATGCTCGGCGTGTACATCGGTTTGATCCCCGACGAGGTCCTACAGCGCGAGGGGCTGGGCGCGAACGAGGGCGTCTACGTCGCGAGCACGATCAGCGGCAGCGCCGCCGAGCACATGGGCGTGCGCGCGGGCGACGTGCTGCTGAGCTACAATGGCGATCCCCTCGCCACCATGGGCCAGCTGCGCACCGACGTCGAATCCTCGGCGGTCGGCTCCGAGGCGCAGGTGTCGGTGCGGCGCAACGGCCAGACCCTGACGCTCTCCGCCCCGTTGGAGAAATGGCCCGAAAGCATGGGCAAGATGCCCATCCCCGGCGCGTGGGAGCGTGCGATGCGCGACGAGCAGGCGAAGCGGCTGGATCGCGACCGTCAGAAGCTGGATGCCCTGCAGGCGCAGGTCGCGGCCTTGGACGAGCGCTACCCCGCGCACACGGCCGACGACGACCAGCGGATCGCCCAGCTCGAGCGCCGCCTGCTCAGCGGGGCGGACAGCCCGTCTCCATGGGTGCTCACGTTCACGAGTGCTCCGAGAGCGTCCGATGAACCAGCCGCGAGCGATCTCCCAGTCCCCATCGAGGTCGCTGGATCCGAGGCCGGCGTGCCCTGGCGGCTGTCCTGGAGCAGCGAGCCCCGACCGTGAGGCAGCCAGCGCCAAAATCACTCAACAGACGATGCCGCGTCGGGTAGACTCTTATGGGCTCGGCCCGCCGTTTCGTCATTTTCCTTTGTGGCGCAAGGGCTTTCGTCCAAACTTCAGCGAGGCGCTCATGCTCAGTCTGCACCCGTTCCTGATCCGTACACCCTCCCTGGCCCTGGTCGGCGCGCTGTCGCTGGCGTGCGCCGCGCATGCCGGCGATACCGGCAACGACTACGAGACCACCGTCGCCTACGCTCCGCCCATGCTCGGGATCGAGATGAGTCCGGTCCCGAACGGCGTCCAGGAGCGCGAAGGCCTGACCCCGGATCAAGGGGTCTACGTCCAGAACACCTTCGGCAACACCGCCGCCCAGACCATGGGCATCAAGCCCGGCGACGTCGTGCTGCAGCTCAACGGCACGCCGATCACCTCGATGACCGATCTGCGCAACGAGGTCGGACTGAACAGCGTTGGCGATCCGGTGCAGGTCCTGGTCCAGCGCAACGGCCAGCAGGTGACGCTCGGTGCGCCGCTGCAGGAATGGCCGAAGGAGATCCCGAAGGACCGCATCGACCCGGAAGCCGAGAAGCGCTTCCGCGAGTGGCAGAAGGAACGTACCGCCAAGACCCGCGATCAGCTGGGAGACATGCAGCGCGCGGTCGAGGAGCTCGACCAGTCGCTGCCGCCGGACCGCAGCCAGGATCCGGTCGCGCGCGCGCGCCGACGCGCTCGCCAAGCGCATCGAGGACGGCGCGTTCCCCTGGACGCTGACCTATCGCCTCGCGCCGTCCCACCGCGGACCACGCGCGTCGATCGCTGCCGCGACCGTATCCCCGACCGTTGGCGCGCCGGCCGCATCGGACGCCGCGTCGTGGACCTTCACCTGGTCGAACGCGCAGCGCTGATCCGGCACGACCTCACCACTGGGCTCGCACATGACCTTCCGCATCGTCTCCCTCCCCCTCCTCCTGACGCTGATCGCCCCCTGGTGCACGACTGCGGCCGAGGCGCCGCCGGTGATGCCGCCTCAGGTCGCGACCGATGCCGGTGCCAAACCGATCCTCGGCGTCCAGGTCGATCCGGGGAAGGAGAACTCGTTCGATGGCGGCATCGTGGTGTCGGCGGTGAAGCCAGGCACCGCGGCGGCAGCGATGGGAATCCAGCCCGCGGACATCATCCTGGCGATCAACGGCAGGAAGATGGCGAGGATGGACGATCTGCAGGCGGTGATCGGCGCCGCCAAGGTCGGCGACGTGGTCACCGTCGATTTCACCCGCAAGGGCGAGAAGCTGACCAAGAGCGGTCCGCTGCAGGCGCCCCCTCCGCCCCCGAAGCCGACTGGCCAGGCGATGAGCGATCTGCAGAAGGACATCGACCGACTGAAGGCGCGCCGCGACCGTGAACCGACTCTGCCCGAGATGCTCGACGACATCGTCACTCAGCTCAACACGCTCGAGAAGAACCTGCCCAAGGCTTCGGAAGCGTTCAAGAAGCAGTACCCGAACGGCGAGTTCGACATCAGCATCACGATCAAGATCTCGAGCGACAAGAACGCCAAGAACCCGGTCGAGATCAATCCGTCCAAGGACGGCAAGGACGACAAAGACGTCGCCGCGCCGAAGCCCGCCGTGCCAGACGCTCCTGCTCCCGCGCCGGTGACGCCGAAGCCCTGATGTCCGACCGGGGCGGAAGCACCCCGCCGATCGTCCACGGCGTCCGGCTCTTCGATGCCGGCGCTTTCTGGGATGCGCACGAAGCCTGGGAACACCTCTGGAAGGCCGACCGCGGCAGCGACCGGCACTACCTCAAGGGGTTGATCCAGTACGCCGCCGCGTGCCACCATCTCGAGCGCGGCAACCTGCGTCCGGCGCGCACGCTGCTGGCGAGCGGCTGCGCGCATCTCGAGGCCAATCGTTCCGAACGCTGGCCGTTCCACACCGCGCGCATCATCGAGGACATGCGCGACCTCGCGCTGCGCATCACCCCGGCGCCGGAGCGCAGCGGGGATGCACAGGCGCCGCCGCGTCCACGGCCGCTCCGACGGCATCTCCGTCGTTCGCCGCCTGACGCTGGTGCGGTTCGCTGAATCAGGGCGCGGGCGGAGCGCCGGTCGGGGCGGGAGTGCCCGGCGGCGTGGCCGGAGGCGCGTCGCCGGTCTCGGGGCCGAGCTTGTCGAGCAGCGCACGCGAATCGGCCTTCGCCTGCACACTCGAACTGGCGTTGGCCGCCGCGGAGAGCAGCAGCCGTGCGGTCCGGAGGATCTCCTTGGGGAACGCCGCCCTGCGCTCGTCGCGCGCCGTCTCGGGCCGCGCGTTCATCTTCTCGGCCTCGGCGACCAGCAGCCGCGCGGCCTGGTAGCGCGCTTCGCACTTCTGGTCCTCGGAGCCGTAGGGCAGCAGATCGATCTTCAGCAGCTCGACGATCGCGCCCTGCGGGTCGGTGTCGACCAGGCACAGACCGCGGATGGTCTCGACCTGCGCCTTGCGCGAGGGATCCGACCCCAGCGACGGCTCGTCGATCATGCGCTCGACGATCTTCAGCGCCTCCTTCTGCTTGGCGAGCTGGCGGTAGGTGTCGGCGACGAACAGGTAGAAGTGGAACCAGGTGTCCGAATCCGTGACCGCGTTCAGGATCACCTTCTGCTCGTATTCGCGCAGCTTGATCGCGTCGGCGGTCGACGCGGCGATCGCCGCGCGTACGGCGTTGGCGCGGGCCTCGGCGCCCGAACTGGCGTTCTTCAATTTCGCGTAGCCCGTGAGGCTGTCGACCAGCTTGATCGCCTCCTCGGACTTCTTGCCTTCGGCCAGGGCGACCCCCAGGCGGTACACGCCTTCGATCCACAGGCGGTGCCGCGGCGCCTCCTTGTCGTCCTTCTCGAAACTGGCGGTCTTGACGATCTTCTGGAAGGCCTTGGCGGCGTCGTCGTACTTCCTGGCCAGCTCCCAGCATTCGCCTTCCTGGTAGGCGCCGTAGATGCGCTCCCAGTCCTTGGTGCCGGCGTCGGCGAGCTGCGCGAACAGCTCGGCACCCTCCTCGTAGCGTCCGCGCTGCTTGGCGTCGACCGCCTTCTTCCAGACGCCGTCGGCCACCATGCCGGCGTAGAGGATGCGTCGGACCTCCTTGGTCTTCTTCCTCTGCTCGCCGGTGTTCACGCCGAGCTTGTAGACGACCTCATCGGAGCCTTCGCGCACGATGTAGCCATCGGCCTTGGGCGCGGTGGCTGAATTGAAGATGATGCGGTCGCGATCGTCGTCGGCGGCGGCGAGCCGCGCGCCCGCCGAGGCGAACCCCAGGGTGATCGCGATCATCAGGTGCGACGCGATGGTGCGTATCATTGCAGCTTACCCAGGTAGGTGGTGTATTCGATCTTCACCTTGTTCTTCGCGTCGTCGTTGCCCGGCGAGGCGGCGACGATCTTGGCCACCACCTCCTTGGCCACCTTGAGCGCTTCTCCGCGCACGTTGCCATCGACGCCCTTGATCAGGGCGGCGATCGCCGCGTGATCGAACGACGCCATCAGATCGGGCAGCGTGGTCTTCGCCGCGAGCAGCTTGGACCACTCGATGTGCGCGCGCGCCTGCAGCGAGGGGTCGGCGGCCGAGAAGGCGACCGCGCGGTAGGTGTCGAGCGCCGCGGGCACGGCGCTGCTCCCCGCCTGGGCCTGACCCAGGAGCAGGCCGATGGTGGCGAAATCATTGGGGAACTTCGCGATCTTCGCCAGCCAGGGCGACAGCAGCGCGACCGCGTCGGCGAACTTCTGGTCAGCCACCAGGATCTCGCCGAGGCCGGTCGCGCCCTTGGAGGCCTCCTTGAGCCCCCAGTCCTTGTCATGACCCGCAAGGGCGGTGAGCACCTTGACCGCCTCGGCCTTGTCACCCTTGTCGGCGAGCAGGCGCGCCTTGATCAGCAGGGCCTCGGGCAGGCGGACGCTCTTCGGATAGTCCTTCTCGAGGCCCTGGATGGCGGCGATGCCGTCCTCCGGCTTCTTCAGGGCCTGCGCGCACAGCGCGACCGAGACCGCGCTGCTCTGGCGGACCCAATCGAACTTCGATTTCGCGGCCGATGCGCGGTACGACTCGATCGCCTTGGCGTAGTCCTTGGCGGTCATCGCCCGTTCGGCCTTGAGGTAGTCGACGTCGTCGGCCGGCGGCTTGTAGACGACCTCGTAGGTGTTGTGGGCGAAGCTGCTCTCGGCGCCCTCTCCGGTCGTGAATTTGATGCCGCCATCGATGGTTTCGGAGGTCACCAGCCCGTTGTTGCCGATGCCTCCGGCCTTCGTGCTGGTGACCGTCGCCGGCGCCGGCTCCACCGCCAGGGCGGCAGAGGAGATCAGCGCGATCGCCGCGGAAAACAGGATCAGGCGGCTCATTTCGCGCCTCCTTGCTGGACGGGCTTCGCCGGTTCGGGAGCCGGGGTGGCGTCATCGGGCTTGGCTTCCTGCGGCTTGGCGTCGCCCGGCGGCTTGGCCTCGGCGAGGGTGGATTCGCCCTCGGGCAGGAACACCACGGTCTCGGTCCCTTCGGCGTTCTCGACCACGTTGCCGACCATCTTCGGGGCCTCGATGTCGATGAAGAGCACCCACGGCTTGCCGTTGGCGTCGCTCACCTCCTCGATGCGGAACGTCGGCTTCTCCTGCACGCCGGTGTAGGCGAACACCGCCAGGAAGCGCTCGGCCAGGCTCTTGGCGTTGGCGTTCTTGGCGCGGCGTACGCGCTTGTCGTCGCCCTTGATCTTGCCGTCCGGCCGCGCCGCCGGCGCCACCAGGTCCTGCGAGATGTCGGACTTGGCGACGCGCATGGTGCGCAGCGTGTTGTTGATCGGCTTGAGGTCGTTCATCGCGAACGACAGCTCGAAGATCTGGGTCTGGGCCTGCCAGTACTGGACCAGCTCCTTGCCGGCGCCTTCGCGCAGGTTGATGGCGATGCCGCGCGCCTTGTCGAGCTGCTCCTTGGGCACCACCTTCCCGCCCTTGAGATCCTCGATCACCTGGTCGACGAGGGCGGCGGCGAACTGCGGATCATCCGGATCGTAGGCGATGAGATCGATGTAGATCTTGCGCGCCTCCTCGGACTTGCCGCTGTCGCGGTAGAACTCGGCGAGGCGCGTCTTGACGCGCACGTCCTGGGCGAGCGTGTTCACCGTCTTCTCGAATTCGGCGAGCACCTCGGTGATGCGCTTGTAGCCCTCGGCGCCGATGACAGTGCGCGCCTTCTCGAGCTTGCCCTTGAATTCCCTGAGCGCGATCGCCGCGCGCATGTAATCCACCGGCGTCTGGTCCGGACCCCATTGCTCCTTCGGCAGGCCCTTCGCGCGGCTCTCCTTGAGCCCCGGGGAGTCCTCGAGCAACGTGCGCACGTTCGCCCAGTCGCCCTTGAATTCCGGGCGCTGTCCGACTACCGCCTCGACCTGGTCGAGCGTGCTCTTGGGATCGAGCTTGAAGCGCTTCATGTCGGCGTCGTTCTCGAGCGAGCGCATGAACAGCTCGTAGAGCCGTCCGGATCGCGACTTCTCGTCCATGTCGTAGAGCAGGTTGGCCATGAACAGGATGGTGCGCGGATCGGATTCAGCGCCCAGATCCGGCTCGATCAGATCGGCCATGGCGCGCTTCGCCGCCTCGGACACCGCCGGCATCTTGTCGGATTCGGGCCCACCCGCGGCCTTGAATATCTCGGACTGGTTGGCGACGTTCTGGAACACGCGCGCGAGGGCCTTGCCGGCGTTGCGCACGGTCCTGATGTTGTCCTCGTCCTTGAAGCGTGGGCGCTGACGCTCGAAGATCTCGTAGGCGCTCTTCTGCGCCGGGAACGCGGCCACCAGCGCCGCCGCATCCTTCTTCCATTTCTGGTCGGCGTCCTGGGCCTTGGCCAGCGCCGTCGCCAGGCTCTGGAGCATGCGCGACGAGAGGTCCTCCGGCGGCGGGTGCTTCCAGTAATCGGCGCCGAGCTTGGCGATGACGTCCGCGTACTGGCCGCGCTTGATCAGCATGAACACCAGCGCGCTCTCGGCGGAGCTCAGCGCCTTGAGCTCCTCCTCGGTCTTGTCCTTCTTCGCGCCGAGCGTCGTGATCATCGCCTCGGAGGCCTTGATCAGGTCGTCGGCGACCTTGTCCATCTCGGCCTTGGCCGAGGGATCGCTCTTCAGGCGCACTTCCGCGGCGTCGAACTTGCGCATGCGCGCGTCGGTGATGACGCCGAAGGCCCGGTAATTCTCCTCGGGATATTTCTTGGCGTAGGCGCGCGCGAGCTCGATGCCGCCCTCGAAATCGTTCTCGCCGAGCTTGAACACGATCTGATTCCACTCGAGGCCCTTGCCGGCGTCCTCGGGGCTGATCTTCTTCACCAGTTCGATCGCATCGTCGTACAGCCGCTGCACGCCGGTGCCCTGCGCGCGCGAGTACAGCATCGAGGCGTAGCGCAGACCATTCTGCACCAGCGTCGACACCGCCTTGCCGTCCTCGTTCCACTTGCCGTCCTTGCCGCGCCACGGATTCGGCGCGGCCGAGCTGGGCTTGTCGGGGATGCGCGAGGAGATCGAGCGCAGACCCTCTTCGGCGGCGATGGCGCAGTGGAAGCGCATGTCGAGCTTGTAGAGCGCGTAGGCGTAGCGCTCGTAGACCTCGGGGCCGAACTTGACGAACTTGTCTTCGTACGCCGAGTTGGTCAGGCCGAGGATGCCGTTTCTGAGCATGATCGCGGCGCGCAGGTAGTACGCCCGCGCCTGCGCGATCTCGGGCGTGTTGTTGGCCTGCTGGATGAACGCCTTGCCGACGCCGAGCGCCTGCTCGGGATCCTGCGCGACCGGGGCGACGCCCCATTCGACCTTGGATTCGCCGCCGCCGCCCTTGTTGAGCGCGGCGATCCAGTTCTTGGCGTTGCCCGAGAGCTGGCTGAGCTTCGCGCTCGAGACCTCGGCGAGCAGCGCGCTCGCGTTGTTGGTGTCCTTCTTGGCCGCGTAGATGCGCGCGGCCAGGATGTAGCACTCGGCGAGGACCGCGCTGCGGTGCTCGGGCGCGTTGAGACGGAGGTTCAGCCCGCTCTTCAGGCGCTCCTTGAGCTGGGTCCAGGCCTCGCGGCCGCGCTTGAGGTCCTTGTCGGTGCCGAGTTCGAGGTGCCAGCGCAGGATCGCCGCCCACGCGGTCATCT
Organism: Planctomycetota bacterium; assembly: GCA_013816415.1. GTDB lineage: Bacteria > Planctomycetota > UBA11346 > UBA11346 > UBA11346 > JACCZE01. The sequence goes on along the minus strand of JACDEN010000027.1, from coordinate 1,361 downwards.
GGTAGTCGGTGAGCTGGTCGCGGATCTGCTGCGAGTACGGCTTCAGGTCGGTGTCGACGACCTTGTAGAGCTCGCCTTCGATGTCGTCCGCGGTGATGTTGGGCAGCTTCTGGCGCACCGCCTCGGCAAGCAGGATGTTCACGTAGGTCTTCAGCGGGATGAAGTTGTCGCCCCACACGTAGTCCCAGCTGCTCAGCCAGGCCAGGTGCTCCTTCAGGGTCGCCTGCCAGAAGGCGTTCGCCGGACCGGGATCGATGCTGAATTCCTCGCCGCGGGTGATCACTTCGCGCAGCACGATGTGCGCCTGGTACAGGATCTTCGCCGCCTCCCAGCGCATCTGCGCCGCCTCCTGGCCGACCTTCTGGAATTTCGGATCCTTCTCGTCGAGGTCGGCGATCGCCTTCTCGGGGCCCTCCTCGAAGGCCTTCACCTTGACCGCCATGGCCTTGAAATCCTTGGTCGCCTGCTCGCAGATCGAGCGCACCAGGAAGTTGCGGCGCTCCTTCTCGTCCTTGGGCAGGTCCTTGCCGACGAGTGGCGGCGGATCGTTGGGATTGATCGCACGCGCGAGGTCGTTGACCAGGCGCAGCATCTGGTTGCCGCTGCCCTTCATCAGACCGCGCACCACCTCGGGCAGCGCCTCGGGGCTCTTCTCCAGCTGCGCCTGCAGCTGCTTGCCCAGAGCATCGACCTGGCCGTTGAGCTGGCTCTGCTTGGCGGCGTCGGTCTCGGCCGAGCGCATGCGGTCGGCGTAGAACCAGCTGAGCGCCATCTCGCACCATTGCGCGTCGGGATACTTGGCGGCGATGAAGTCGTCCTTCTGACGCTCCCCCGAGGCCTTGATGTCGCGTTCGATCAGCGACTGGACGGCCTGGAAATGCTCGTCGCGCTCCGCCACCGTCGCGGCGTCGATCCGAACAGAACCAGTGAGGCCGGCGACGATCGCCAGCAGCGTGGGAGACAGGACGCGAAACCGCATGAGGACCTCAGGGGGGAACGCACGGGAGCCGCCTGTGTTCAGTCGCGACGGCTCCGCCGCGGCAGCACGGATCCGGTCGCGTAGCTTAGACCCGGCCCGCCGCCGCTAATCGCGAAACCCGGGCCGGGCCCACAGGGGTGTAACATACTGGCATGGCTGGGGCCGCGGCGCGAGGGCGGTCGCGACACCGACCGCGGAGCGCAACGATTGCACCAGCTCCCCGATCACTCCTCGAGGTTGCTCCAGGCGAGGATCTTCGCCCGTGGCGACGCCGCCAGGTCGAGCCAGCGCGCGAGCCGGGCGGACAAGAGCAGCCGGGCGGACATCGTCCGTACGCCCCCACCGAGCCCGAGCCGGGCGAGCAGGCCCTGGTCGCGGGGGT
>JACDEN010000351.1 GCA_013816415.1 Planctomycetota bacterium | reverse complement strand
ATCGCCGACAAGCCGGCGCTGCGGCCGCCGCGGACGACGCTGCTCGCGCCCACGTCGATCGCCGATCCGGTCATCGCGAGCAGGGCCGAGAGCACCTGGTCATCGCTCATCGACACCGCGGGCATCCCGATCACTAGCGGCAGCGGCCGTGCGGCGCTGGAGGCGGCTTCGCGGATCGCGGAAGCGGCCAGGCGCAGCAGCCGGGATTCGCGGGCGGCGATGCCGGCCGGCACCGCGTGCGACTGCCATCCGTCCTCGTCCTGGTCTGGCACTTTCGCAGTGACGATGGGAGCCCCCTGGAGGTCGTCGATGCCGCCCTCGGCGCAGCGGCAGATTCCCGCGCGGACCGATGCGGCGGTCTCGTGCGCCGACCATCCGACCGCGGTGATCATGCCCACGCCGCGAATGACACCGCCAGGCATTATCAGCATCAGCCATCCCTCCCGATCGTCACGCGCGCGATCGCATCGGCTGCCTCTGCGGCTTCCGCGCGCCAGGTCAGGATCATGCGATCGCTGCCGGGATGCAGCGCGACGGTTTCGAGCGTGGTCGCGAGCTCGTGCAGGGTCGCACCGTCCGAGACCGCCACGCGCAGTCGTCCGCCGGGCAGCCGGAAGCGGTATGAGCCGAGCGGAGCGATGTGCTCGAGCACGACCTCCTCGTCGCCTTTGAGATGCCCCGGAACCACCTGATCCGCCGGCGCGCACTGCAGGAAACGCGGATCGAAGTCAGCCGGAGGCGCTGGCGCGCGCTGGAGCGACCAGCGCTCGTCATAGGTGCCGGCGTGGCGGCGTCGCGGCAGCCAGTGCGGACAGATCGGCGCGACTCCGACCGGATCCGGGTGATCCTTCGGGGTGGCCAGCGGATAGCCGGGATCCTCGAGGTTCGGGAGCCGGCGCTCCGCGAGGTCGTCCTGCGCGTCCGGATGCGAGAAGCCGGTGCCGACGGGATTGCGCTCATCCATCAGCAGCGTTCCGTCGCGCGTGGTCGCTGAGCCGCCGAAGGCACGCTCCCAGGTCAGCGGCATGGTGGTGAACGGCAGCGGATCGCTGGCGACCACGCCGAAGAGCCGGCGCCGCCAGCGGCGATCGCCGATGACGCGTACCGACTTGCGCACTGGACCGACGGCCAGCGCGACCTCACATTGGCGCGTCTCCGCGCGCGGCGCCAGCGCTTCGGCGAACAGCAGGATGTCGGTCCCGGGCTTGCCCCAACCGAGATCGGTCACCGCCGCCAGGCTGCTCGCTCCCGGCTCGCCGGTGAAGGCGTCCGCGTCGACGATCGCCTCCTGCTTTCCCGCGGGCATGCCGGCGAACGAGAACGTGGCCTTGATGGTGATCTGGAGGCGCCCGTCGCCATCGGCGCCTTGCGCATGGACCACGGCGGCGGCGAAGGGCGTGGAATTGATGACCTCCATCAGTTCCCCGTGACCTTCGCTCCCATGATCGCGACGTTCTTCGCGGCCTTCACCGCGATCTTCCCGGTTCCAGCGATGCGGATATCGGTGCCCGAGATCAGCACCGTGCCGTCGGCGCGCAGCGTGATCCCGGCCTTGCCGGTGCGCAGCACGATCTCGTCGGCGGCCTCGGCGGCGATGTGTTTCGCGGTCAACGTGCGCTTTCCCGCGGTTGCTTCCGTGCGGTGGCCGCCGGCGGTCTCCTCGATGTCCTTGCCGACACGCACGGATCTCGACCCGCCGACCGCTTCGCTCGAGGCACCTCCGATGGTCACCGTCTCGTCCTTGCCGACGGTCTGCGTGCGGCTGCCGCCGATCGCTGCGCTGGCGTCCTTGGCGATGGTGAGCTCCGACGAGGCGCCGCGCGATTCGCGGTGCGCTCCGGTGGTGGCCACGGTGTGCTTCCCGGTGACCGTCAGTGAGCGGTCGCGCTCGATCGCGATCGACTGGTCGTGACCGACCGTGATGCGCTGATCGTGCGCGACCGCCACCACGCCGTCGCGGCTCGCATGCAGGACCAGTTCCTCGGCGCCGTCGGCGTCCTCGAAGCGCATCTCGTTGCGCCCGCCGCTGCGGATCACGCTCTGGGTCTGGTTGCGGCCCGTGACCACGTTCGCCGTTTCGGGATTGGTCACCGCTCCGGCGATGATCGGCCGATCGGGGTCACCGTTGACGTGGGTGAGCAGAACCTCGGTGCCCTTGTGCAGCGGGAAGTGCATGCCCATGCCGTCGCCGGCGTACGGCTGCGCCATGCGCACATAGCGCGACGCCGCGCCATCGCCGCGGCCCGAGAGGTCGAGCGGCAGCCGCACCTTGTAGCGTCCCTGATCGTCGAGTTCCGCATACTCGCCCCCGCCGCCGGCATCGACCAGCGCATTGAGCGCCCCCGCCACCCGCGGGCGTGGCGTCACGCGCTGGGGTCGGAACGGAAGGTCGTCGCGGATGCAGGTGAAGTGGTTGTCGTAGGTCGAGGTCTGGATGACGCCGCTGCCGTGGTCAACCACCTGGGAGGCGTGGTGGTCGACCTGGGTGATGAGGTAGCCGGCGTTGAAGTCGTCGCGGTAATGCCCGCTCAATGAGAAGATCGCGCCCGAGCGGAACGAGCGCACATCGCCGCGGCCGGAGAAGGTGCGCCGGGTGCACGCGATCTCCTCGGCGCGCAGCCGCGCGTAGACCTCGCCCTCGTCGCCGTCCTTGTAGTGCTCGCCGTAGCTGTAGACGGTCCCGAAGGCGCCCTTGTCGGCGACCGTCCTCGTCGCCTTGAGCGCGTGGGCGGGCGCGCGGTAGTTGAAATCCTGCAGCACGATCTCGGCGGGCACCGCCGTCTGTCGGCACACCAGTCCGTGCACCGCTTCCGGCTGGTTGACCGCGCGCGCGGATGCGGCGACGTCGTGCTCCTGGGCCTGATGGAAGTCGACCGATCCGTCGAGGCGCTCGCAGGAATCGCTGCCGTCCCCGAGCACCAGCGTGCTGCGGGTCTCGCCGTGGCGGAAGAAGTGGAAGATGCCTTCGTGCTCGAGCAGGCGCGACAGGAACTGGTGGTCGGACTCGTTGTACTGGACGACGTACTCGCGCGGCGCATAGCTGCGCGAACCGAGGCGCTGTTCATGGTCCTCGCCCGCGAGGCCAGCATCGGCGAGCACGGCGTCGGCGATCTCGGGAACGCTCAGTCCGATGAACACGCGGCTGCGCGCGTTGAGGGTCGACCGCCAGAGCGCCGGCACCAGCGCGGCGCGGTAGCGGGTCCACCCCTCGCCCTGGTCGAGCTGCTCGAACTGGGCGAGGATGCCGTGGATCTTCAGGGTCTTCACCCCATCGACGCCGCCGTCGACGGTCAGCCCCTGCTGGATCCCGAGCCACGCCGGTTCCTCGAGCATGGCGTCGAAGTCGAGATCCTCGCGCTGCGAGATGAGTTCGATGTCGTAGCGGAACAGGGTCGACATGGCCTCACGGCCGGCGAACGACGCCACGATGAAGGTGTCGCCGGCGACGGCGGAACTGGCGAAAGTGATGACACGCTTCATGGCAGCCCAACGCGAGCCGGGACGATGGGGGTCCGCGCATCGAGTCAAGTCGTTCGAATGGAGCAGACGCACCGGCGCATCCGACTGGGATTAATCGATTGCACCACTATTTGACCACGATTATGACCCCAGGCCCATGCCATCGCTCCCTCGAAATCCCCTCCGCCCGGCCATCCGCTTGGCGGCCGTGCTGGTTCTCGCCGGCGCCGGCGCCGGCTGCGGATCGATCAGCGTCTATGCCCGCGGAGTCAGCCCGCTGAACGTGAACGACCACGAAGAATCGACCCCGGTCGACGTGCGCTTCTACCAGCTGCGGCGCGACGCCCGCTTCCGCACCGCCTCGTTCGACCAGTTGTGGCTGTCGGACTCCGATGCGCTCGGGCCGGACAAGCTCGGCGAGCGCGTGGTCGCGACCGTGCCGCCGGGAACCGGCAAGGACCGGGCGGTCGAGATCGATCTCGGCAAGCGCGATGGCGACACCGCCTTTATCGGCGTGATGGCGCTGTACCGCCGCGCCGCCGGCGCGGACGTGCGCACGCTCGTCATCCCGGTGGCCGACGCCTCGTCGCGGGTCCTGACCTTCACCGGTTCGACCATCGAACTGCGCAGCGATGACCGTCCGGCCGAGCGCAGCGACAACGATCAGCCCCAGCCGCGCGACCAGCGCTGAAGTCCAGGAGCCCGCGTGATCGACACCATGAAGGTCCTGTGGCACGAGGGCATGTTC
>JACDEN010000350.1 GCA_013816415.1 Planctomycetota bacterium | reverse complement strand
GCGCTGCGCGACTCAGCCGGCCGGGTGGAAGGAGGGATCGGCTGCCTGGTCGACCTCTCGACGCCGTTCCCGCAGATGCAGGCCGAGCTGGCGCGCAAGGCGAAGGAGCTCGAGCGCTCCAACGCCGAGCTCGAGCAGTTCGCCTATGTCGCCTCGCACGATCTCCAGGAGCCGCTGCGGATGATCCGCGGCTACCTCGGTCTCTTGGAGAAGGCGCACGCGCAGGACTTCGACGAGAAATCGAAGGATTTCATGCGTTTCGCCATGGACGGCGCCGATCGCATGCAGCGGATGATCAAGGATGTGCTCGCGTATTCGCGCGTCTCCGACAGCACCGCGCAGCTGGTGATCGTCCCCGCCCAGGACGCGATCGCCGAAGCGATGGCGAACCTGCGGACGAAGATCGACGAGAACGCCGCCGTCATCACCTGCGGCGATCTGCCAGAGGTGATGTTCGACCGGCTGCACCTCGTGCAGATTTTCCAGAACCTGATGAGCAACGCGATCACCTATCGCAGCGCCGAACCGCCGGCCATCGCGATCTCGGCGGTCGGGCATGCGCACGAATGGGAGTTCATCGTGCGCGACAACGGCATCGGCATCGACCCTGAGCACCAGCAGAAGATCTTCAAGATCTTCCAACGCCTGCATTCCCGCACTGAATATCCCGGATCGGGCATCGGTCTCGCGATCTGCAAGAAGAGCATCGAGCGCTGGGGCGGCCGCATCTGGGTGAGCTCGGCGCCCGCCCGCGGCTCGGAATTCCACTTCACGATCCCGCGCCACGACATCTGACCGCGGCGGCGCGGTCGGCACGCTCTCCTCGTTGGGAGCCGATGGGCTCCGAGTGCAGGAGGCGCTGTGCCGCGAATTGGGGCTCCAGACTCCGTTGATCTGCTGGCACGCACGGCGCGACGACCTGATCGAATTCGTCTGCACCCTGAGCCTGGTCACCGCCGCGGTCGGCAACATCGCCCATGAGATCATCACCCTGCAACGGACGGAGATCGGGGAACTCGAAGAACCGCACGCTTCGACCAAGGTGGGGAGCAGCACCATGCCCCACAAACGCAATCCGATGATGTGCGAAAGCGTCCTCGGCTTGGCCCGCCTCGCGCGGCAGCACGCGGCCCTGGCGATCGATTCGAGCCTCAACGAGAACGAGCGCGATTGGAGCACCGTCCAGGCGGAGTGGGCTTTCGTCGGCGAGAGCTGTCTCCTGGCGGCGGTGGCCCTCGATCAGATCGCTCCGGTCTTGTCCGGGCTCACGGTGAATGTCGAACGCATGCGCGCGAATCTCGGCCTGACGGGCGGCCTGATGCTGTCCGAGGCAGTGATGATGCGCTTGGCCCAAACGATGGGACGCCTGCGCGCGCACGATGTGGTCCATGAGCTGGCGATGACGTCGCATGAAGACGGAATACCCTTCGCGCAGCTGCTGGTCCAGGATCCACGCGTGTCGTCGATCCTGTCGCGCAGCCAGATCGACCAGCTGCTCGATCCGGCGAGCTATACCGGACTGGCCACCGACATGGTCGACCGCGTGCTGTCTCGACTCGCGACGTCGTGATCGAACAGCTCGGGGCCCTGGCCTGCCATTTCAAGCGTGCAGGTGAGAAGGCCGGCGAACGACGATCGAAGACCCGTTCGCTCACCGGCACGAGAGCGCACAGGCGACGTCGTCGTAGCTGGAAGCGCATGCTGGCTGAACGGTCTCGCTCAGTCTACGGTCGATGTGGTCCGAAACGGAGAACGGGGAGGAAAAAAACCGCACTGAAATCCGCCTCCATTCGCGACGTCTTAGGGGTGCCCTGATATAACAAAAAGCCCACCGTTTCCGGTGGGCTTTCACATGGTTGACCAGTGCGAAGCAGTCAGCGGAATCGCGGCGAGCGCCCACCTGCCGTGGTGGTCATCTCCGCGCGGGTGGTCTCTCCAGGGAGTCTCCCGGGCAGCTTGTATAATGTTGAAACGCCCGCTTGCCCTGGCGAAGATGGTCAGCGCCATTCGGGACAGCCCGATACCACCTTGGTTCTGATGCGGTTGCGCCATTCGAAGCAGTCAGGTCGAACGCGGAAAAATAATATAGATGGAGGGGTCATCATCCCCGAGGGCTATTGTCGACGCCATGATGCTCTCATCTCCGTTTCTTGCCACCGCGACGCGGTCGGCGTTCCTTTCCCTGACGCTGATGGCGATCGCTTCGTCCCAAGCCGCTGGAGCGGTCGCGACCTGGGTCGCCGCCGGCACGCCGTCCAACAGCATGTTCAGCTATGGTCAGAACTGGGATGCCTTCCCGACCGCGGGAGACGACCTCGTGTTCGCTGCTGGGCCCGCTTTCGCCGCCAAAGGTTCGCCCGTCAACGACCTCCCGGCCTCCATGGCGTTCGGCGCAATCAACATCTATGAAGCGTACAACATCACCGGCAACGCGGTCACGTGCAGCAGCGTCAACGACAACAACGCCACCACCGCGACCCTCGCCCTCGCCCTCGCCACACCGGGCTCAGCGGTGATGACCATCATCGTCACCACGGCTGGTGGCGTCCTGTACCTGCCGGGAATACTGTCCGGTGCCGGCCCAGTGACCCACGGGGGCCCTGGACACAGGGTCCTGAACAATCCGACCAATTCGGTGAGCGGTCTGACCACGCTCGGCATGGGTACGCTGCACATCTGGGGAAGCATGGCGGCGTCGCCGATCAATGTGACCAGTGGAACGTTGGTGCTCTCAAACGACTGCACCGTGAACAACATCACGCTCGCCGGATCGACCAGCGTGCTGTCCTTCAACGAGACGCTCGCGATCAAGAACATGCACGGCACCTGCGGTAACCTCTCCATCGGCAGCAGCAGCACGTTCCAGGTCGTGACCAAGGGAGCGGCCTCGACGCTGTATTCAAACATCACTGCGAGCAACGTCACGCTCACGACCGGCATCCTGGTCGTGAACACCGCGAACTACATGCCCGCGGCAGGATCGGTGATGACGATCATCGACAACGTCGGCGCATCCCCAGTGGTCGGCACGTTCGCCGGATTGGCGGAAGGAGCCATAGTCACCTCATCCACCAATCCCAGCACCACGTTCACGATCAGCTACATCGCCGGGGCCGGGTCCAATAATGTCACCCTCACCGGCCGTTCCGGCAATGGAGCCGGCACCGCCGGCGGAACGACGACGGGCACGGGTACTGGTACCGCGACCGCGACCGGGACGACCGCCACTGGCACGACCGGGGGGTCGGGAACGGCCGGACTCCCGCCATCCGATTCGTCCGGGGATGGACATAAGAACTTCTTCTGCGGCTCTGGCAGCCTGGGTTGCCTCATGATGTCTCTTCTCGCGTTCACCTGGAGGAGAAATTCGCGCGGGACCTGAAGGATCCACGATGGTGACGGCGGGGCCAAGAAGCAGACCATCCGCGAGTGCTCAGCTTCTCGATTCCGCCTTACGCTTGCCGATAACCCGCTTGTTTCCGAGTCCTTGCCCTACTCTGCTCCCTCATGCGATCCCGTCTCCCGCTCGCCCTGCTCCTCCTCTCACTCGCCTCCACCTGGTCCTGCCACTCCGATTCCGCACGTGCCGTCCCCGAGTCCCCGATCCCGCCCCCGGCCACAGGCGCATGCCAGGTCGGCGACGTTACCGTCCGTGTCACCTCGCTCAGCAGCGATATCGGGGTCATGTTTTCGCCAGATCGCCCCGCGTCGGCGTTCCGTACGGGGACCCTCGGCCTCTACCTCTCTGCGTTCTCGGCTGCTGAGCGGCTCGTCGGTGTGGTGGATATGGTCGTTACCTCAGCAACGACCGACCGCAGCGAGCGCATCGTCCAAGTCGAGGCGCAGACCTATGGGCGGCGGTTCGATGATCCGGCATCTGAGGACCGCAACCCGGCGGATGGCGCGCCGTTCCGGCTCGAGTTCGAGGGACCGAAGCAGCCGTGCGAACGCCTCACCATCGTGGGGTCGCTGCGCGTGGCGACGCGGGCGGCGTATGCGTCCATCGATCTGTATCCGCTCGGCGCCAACCGCGATGCCTGGCTGGGGGCGGATGGGCTCGACGGGATGATCCGTGTCGAGCGCACCGAGAGCGGATTCCTGCGCCTGCGCCTGTCCCCGGCGGCCGTGGGAGTCGTGCGCACCGTCGCGCTGTTCAACGCCGACGGCAAGCAGCTCGATCGTTTCATGTGGAATGCGAAGGACGAGCCGCCGGGTTCCCAGGTGTGCAG
>JACDEN010000349.1 GCA_013816415.1 Planctomycetota bacterium | reverse complement strand
GGCTCGATGAGCACCTCGGCAGCTATGACGGCCAGGCGCGCGACCCCGCGGCTGACGACGAGGGCGGCCATGCTCCGCGCATGCGCGGCGCCAACGCCCAGAAGGACGAACCCTGAGCGCGGCGTGCTTGCATGGCGTTCCGCCGGGTGCATGCAGGTGAAAGTGCGAGCACATGGGACATCCTGATCGCTGGCTGCTGTTCGGCGGGATCGCGGCGGGCGCGCTGTTCTTCTCGGTCATCGGCGTGCTGTGGCCGCTCGCCGACGCCGATCTCATGCGCACCACGTCCTCCCTGCGTCCCGAGGCGGTGCGCCTGTTCCAGGGCTTCGGCCTCGATCTGAAGCAGTACGGCAGCGGCAGCCGCCTGCGCGTCGACGAGCCGGCGCTGTCCTATGTCGAGTCGGCGTTCGGCCGCGACACCGCGCAGCGGTTCGTCCGCGAGGGCTATCCGCTGGTCCTCTACCGCGCCACCTTCAAGCACGCCCACGTGGCCGACGCCATCACCGTGCTGTTCCATCCCAGCGGACGGATCCTGGGATGGGAGCGGACCATGCAGGAGGACGCCGCCGGCCGCGATCTGTCGCTCGCCGAAGCCGAGGTGCGCGTGCGCACGCTGGTCGACGGTCAGCTCGGCATCGATCTCGCCCGCTACCAGGTCAAGGAGCGCGCATCGCACGAGCAGCCCAACCGCCGCGACCACCGCTTCACCTTCGAGCGGCTGGTCAGCGAGGAGCCGGAGCTGCGCGAACGGGTCGACGCGCTGGTGTGCGGCGACCGCGTCACCAAGGCGATGCGCTCGCTGGTGGTCCCGGCGGCCGCCGAACGCGTGGCGCGTGAACACCGCGCGCCGGTCGAAGGACTGCAGGCGCTGGGAATCGCGGCCCTCGCTGCGTCGGCGGTCTGTGCGCTCGGCGTCTTCTTGTCGCGGCTCTCACGCGGACAGGTGCGGCTGAGGCCCGCGGTCGCGGTGTCGCTGGTGGTGGCGGGCCTGCTGCTGACCACCTCGGTGCTGCAGCAGTCGCGGCTGTTCGAGCAGTGGGATCCGCTGTGGCCGCAGTGGATCTCGTATCTCAAGGAGCTCGCCTACGGGTCGATCGAGGATCTGGCGATCGTCCTGGTGCTGCTGGCGTTCCTTGCCGCGGGCGACTCGCTCGACCGCGACGGCGTGGCTCCGCCGCACCGCGGGGCCTCGCTGTGGCTGCTCGGGCGCGGACGCTTCTCTGAACCGACGGTGGTCGCCGCGTCGGCGCGCGGCTTCCTCATCGGCGCGCTGTGCGGCGGGACACTCGCCCTCGGGGTGCTCGCGTCGCTGGCCTGCTTCGGCGGTCGCACCGGACTGCAGCCGCGCGGATTCTTCTTCTACCCGCTGAACTCGGCCGCGCCGGCATTGACCACGCTGTGCTTCTTCGCGCACATCGCGCTGCTCGAGGAGCTCGGCTACCGCTTCTTCGCGGGTACCTGGCTCAAGGCCCTGACCGGCCGCACCTGGGTCGCGATCGTGGTGCCGGCGGTGATCTACGGGCTCTGCCACACCTCGCTCGATTTCCTGCCGCCGATCGAACCGTTCTGGGCGCGCCCGCTGGTGATGACCCTGGTCGGCTGCGTCTGGGGCTGGGCCTTCTTCCGCTACGACGCGCTCACCGTGATCCTGTCGCACCTCACCGCCGACCTCTTCATCTTCAACTGGCCGCGCCTGGCGAGCGGCGATCCGTGGCAGGTCGTCGCGGCCGCTGCGACCATCGCCGTTCCGCTTTTGCCGGCAGTCATCGGACTGGCTCAGCGGGGACGCCACGGAGGACCATCGGCGGCGGGCCAGCCGGTCGATGGCAGCGCCTGATCAGCGCATTGCGAACAGCGGATGCACAGCGCGCGCGGCCGCGCGCTGCGGGTCAGACCGTGAACACTCCGGACTGGTAGGTCGCGCCCTTGGCGAAGCTCTGCACGTCGCCCCAGGCGGCGCGCGCGATGCTTTGATCCACCGGGTGGTCGAAGCGGGCGAGATACCCCTCGAGCGAGGTCTCGGCCATGCGCGCGCGGCACGCGCGGCGAAGGAATTCGCGCGCGTCCCGGTCGTACTGGGTCGAGCGGGCCTTCGCGTCGCGGATGGCGAATGCGAGCTCCTGGATCGTGTGCTGTTCGAATCTGGCCATGGTGCGGTACGCATCGTTACATCAGGCAGAGGGCGCTGTCAATGCGTGGTGCGCCCCAGCCCGATCACTTCCGGTTCTCTACGCTGATTCAAACGCCGATTAATTCGACGCTCGCGGCCTTGCCGCCGGTTTCAAACGAGACCCGAGGCCGGAGCCGACCAGGTAGGCGTGGCTGTCGGCGACCGCCTGCATCATGTCGGTGGCGCAGGCGTCGAGCTCGACGATCAGCCACTTCAGCAGCGAGGCGTCCGCGGCGGCGACGACCGTGGGGAAATCCTGCTTGCCGGATCCGGCGGCGACCATGGGCGCATCGCGGACGAAATTCCCGTCCTTGATGTGCAGGAGTGGCGTGCGATCGCGGTAGCGGGCGACCATCGCGGCCGGCGACTCGGCCCCGAAGTTGGAGGCCCAGTAGGTATCGATCTCGAATGCCGCGCCCGGGCAGGCCGAGATCAGCAGGTCGTACGGCAGCACGCCGTCGACGCGCGTGAACTCGAACCAGTGGTTGTGCAGCAGGAAGGTGACGCCCGCCTTCGCCATGCGCGCAATCAGCGGCGCGAGGTGGTCGCCCAGCTTCCTGATCGCGTCGGAGCTTCCGAATTCGGCGGCGCCGTAGCTGCAGATGGTGTACGGGCAGCCGAGGTCCTTGGCGGTGTCGATCAGCTGCTGCACGTTCTCGGCGGTGGGCTTCGCCGCGTGGGTCGAGGAGATGCGCATGCCGAGCCCTTCGACCAGTGAGCGGAACTCCTTCGCGTTCAATCCGTATCCGGGCCCGCCCTCGACCGCGGAATAACCGATGTCGGCGATGCGCTTGAGGATCGCGGCGTGGTTGCCGTCCTTCATCTGCTCGCGGACGGTGTACAGCTGGATGCTGATCGGACGGGGCATGGGGATCTCTTCGCCGTGGGCGGAAAATGGAAGGAGGGTGGGACTGGAGGAGATGGTTGGTGGTTGGTGGTTGGTGGTTGGTGGTTGGTGGTTGGTGGTTGGTGGTTGGTGGTTGGTGGTTGGTGGTTGGTGGTTGGTGGTCAACTACCAACTACCAACTACCAACCACCAACCATCCCCCGTCCGGCTCCAGCCGTGGGTCAGCCGACGACGGTCACCTCTTGGCGGCGCTGTTCGCCGGCTTGTTGCCGGCGGCGAGGCCCTTGCCGACCAGATAGGCGTAGCTGTCGGCGATCGCGGTCCACATGTCGGTCGCGCATTCGTCGAGCTCGACCACCACCCACTTCAGCAGCTTGGGATCGGCGGCCGCGACGATGGCGGCGAAGTCCTGCTTGCCGGCGCCGCAGGCGACCATCGGCTGCTGGTGCTCGAACATGCCGTCCTTGAGGTGGAGCAGCGGCGTGCGGCTCTTGAACTGCGCGACCATCTTGGCCGGCACCTCCTTGCCGAAGTTCGCCGCCCAATAGGTGTCGATCTCGAGCTGCAGCTTCGGACACGCCGCGAGCAGGTGCTCGACCGCGAGCTTGCCGTCGACGCGCGAGAACTCCCAATCATGGTTGTGCATGAGCAGGCTGATGCCGGCCTTGGCCAGGGGTTCGATCACCGCATTGAACTTGTCCGCGACCTTCTTGATCGCGTCGACGGTGGCGTATTCCTCGCGCGCGAACCACGGACTGACGGCGAAGGTGGTGCCGAGGTCCTTGTGGTTGTCGATGCACTGCTGGAGCGTCTGGGCGTTCGGCAGCGGCGCGTGGTTCGAGCTCACCACCATGCCGTTGGCCTCGACCAGCGTGCGCAGCTCCTTCGGTTTCAGACCGTAGTATCCCGCGCACTCGACGCCCTTGTAGCCGGTCGCGCCGAGCTTCTTGATGATGTCGGCGTGCTTGCCGTCCTTCATCTGTTCGCGCAGGGAGTAGAGCTGGACGCTGATCGGAGCTGGCATGGTGGCCTCCACGGCCGGGATGGTGGCGGGCCGGGGCGGCGCGCAATCGTCGGGGGGTCGTTGGTGCTAGCGGCAGGCCATCCACCCAGGTTCAGGTCGTCCAGCCCCCGGATCGGTCCGGATGCGGATACAATCGGACCCTAGGAGGTGCCCCATGCTGACGATCGACACGATGGTCCTGGTCGCCGAGGACGGCAGCCTGAC
>JACDEN010000348.1 GCA_013816415.1 Planctomycetota bacterium | reverse complement strand
GCCGAAGACATCATCGCCCGCGATGGCGACGCCGCGAAGGTGGTGTGGCTCGGTCACGACGACCGCTACGGCGAGAAGCTCGCGACGCCGGACGTGTCGGTCGCGGATCTCATCGGCGACGTCGACCCCATCCGCGCCAGCCGCGAAGGCTACGACCTCGGCGACCTGCGCGCCGTCACCTTCGGCATCGTCCCGCGCACCAACCGCGGCATCTTCTGCATCAACGAGCTGCCCGACCTCGCGCCGCGCATCCAGGTCGCGCTGTTCAACATCCTCGAGGAGCAGGACGTGCAGGTGCGCGGCATCCCCCTGCGCCTGCCGCTCGACCTCATGCTGGTCTTCACCGCCAACCCCGAGGACTACACTTCGCGCGGGCAGATCATCACGCCGCTGAAGGACCGCATCGGCGCGCAGGTGCTCACCCATTATCCCAAGACCCGCGACGAGGGCGTGCGCATCATGGCGCAGGAAGCCCACACCGCCGCCACCAGCACGGTCACTCCGGTGGTCCCGGGGCTGTTCCACCAGCTGATCGAGGAGGCCGCGCGTTCGGCGCGCACCAGCGAGTTCGTCGATGTGAAGAGCGGTGTGTCGGCGCGCCTGACCATTGCCGCACTGGAAGCGCTGCACGCCAACGTGCTCCAGCGCGGACTCCTGCTCAAGGAAACGCGGCCGATGGCACGCCTGGTCGATCTGCCCGCGACGCTCGCCGCGATGACCGGAAAAATCGAGCTCGCCTATGAAGGCGAGCAGGAAGGACCGCTGAAGGTCGGCTGGCATGTGTTGAGCGAAGCGGTGAAGACGTTGTGGGCCGAGCATCTGCCGCCCGTGATCACCGAGAAGGAGGACGAGCGCGAGAAGGGCCCGTGGAAAAACATACTCGCGTGGTTCGCCGCAGGCAATGTGCTGAAGCTCTCCGATCGCTCGAGCACCAAGGAGCACGAAGCCGCGCTCGCCGCCGTCCCCGATCTCGCGAAAGTCACCGACCACCTGCTCAAGCCCCCTGCCGACGAGCGGCTGCTGTGGGCGGAATTCGTGGTCGAAGGCCTGTTCCACGGTGGCGCCCTGGCGCGCGAGGATACAGCACGTGGCCTCGTCTATTCGGATCTGCTCTCGCATATGATGGGGCGCGAGGACAAGAAGCGGAGACGGACGTGAACGACGGGGATATCCTGGCACTGGAACGCACCCGCCACCAGACACTGCCATTCTTCGCCGCAGCACCAGACTCGTTGGCGCGGTCATACGCCTCCGGGAAGTGGAGCATGCGCGGCTTCCTGCTCCATCTGGTGGATTGCGAGAGTGTTTACCTTGATCGGCTACGCCGATTGATTGCTGACACACACCCGTTGCTATGGAACTTCGACGAAAATCGGTGGGCCGAGCGACTAGACCACCCTGATCGCTCGCTTGCTGTGGCCGCTACGTTGTTCACGGCCACGCGCGATGCAGTGATCGAGCTGGTGCGTCTCGCGCCAGCGGAGACCTGGGCACGGGTGGGCGTACACAGTGAAGCGGGCCGGCGCAGCATCGGACAGATCGTCGCAAACATCCATCAGCACAATGATCACCATCTATCTCAACTGCGAGCCATCGCCGCTGGAGAATCATGGCAGCCTCGCCACGCTCCATTCTTCTCCCTCACCGAGCCACCGGTGGGGCGCGATGTCAAGAAGCGAAAAAGATGATGACAGAGGGCACGCCGATCCCGTCTTCTGAATCCAAGGATTCGCGTGACGCAACCTTGCTCGCACGATCTTCTCACTACCGGAAGCGGTCTATATCGCCACGGTACGCGGCGTTGTTGTGGAGCTTCGGCCTGACGTTTGGTGGCGGTTGGTTGTGCACCATAGTTTTTACGCTGCCATACATAGGGACCCGCTTCATGATCAGTGGTTCGGGGCAACCGTCCAACCTCGAGATGCGCACGTTACAAATGGTCCAGATCCCACTGATTTACTTGCTCGGCGGATGGTTCTGCACCTGGTACTTTCCTCGCCGCTTCACCTTCGACATCGACATCGCCCGCCCTTTCGTGATGCGATTCCGATACCTGCCATTCCTGTTCGTCGGCATCGGATCGCTCGGGCCGGCCATCGCCAGCTACGGGGCTGTCGTCTCATACCACTGGGACACTGATCGGGCGTTCGCCCTGGCAGGCGTCAGACACATGGTTCTCACCGGTCTGATGCTGATCCTGTGGGATGCGTTGTGGGCGATCCGCTGGATTCCCGCCTGGTATGACCGATACGCAAAACGCGCGGCCGTTGCTCCGGTTCGAGACCCGCCCCATTCGGCTCCCACTGCGGGGTGATGCATGGATTTTTCCTATCAGCATCTCGACTGGCGCGAACACGCCAATCAGCTGACGCGCGAGCGGCTGATAGACGAGCTGTTCCGCGAGCTGATGCTCGCCGTCAACGGCCAGGTCGAAGCGGCGCTGCGCTGGCTCGACACGCCGCAGGGGCGGCGCATGCGCGAGCAACTCGGATTTTCGCGCGAGGATTTCGAGAAGCGGTTGAACGATCGCAAAGTGATCAGCGGCAAACCGGGGGAGCGCAAGCTCACCCAGCGCGGCGAGCGCGATTTGCGCGCATCATGCCTCGAGAATGTTTTCGGCAAGCTGAAGTCAGGAGCCAAAGGCGATCACGCGACCAACCGCGCGGGGCGCTTCGGCGAATCGACCGGAGTGCTGCGCCAGTGGCAGCCGGGCGACGAGTCGCGCGACATCGCCTACCGCGACAGCATGCTCTCGGCGCTGCGCCAGGGGCACCGCGGACTCGAAGAGGGTGACCTGGTGGTGGACGAGCGCGAAGACGCGACCTCGGCCGCGACGGTGATGCTGATCGACGTCTCGCACAGCATGACGCTCTACGGCGAGGACCGCATCACCCCGGCGAAGCGCGTGGCGATGGCGTTCGCCGAGCTCCAGGCGCGGCGCTATCCGCGCGACAGCCTGAACATCCTGCTCTTCGGCGACGACGTGCAGGAGGTCGCGGTGAAGGACCTGCCGTACATCTCGAACGGCCCCTTCCACACCAACACCTGCGAGGCACTGCGGCGCGCAGCCGAGATCCTGATCAAGAAGCACCAGCCCAACAAGCGCGTGGTGATGATCACCGATGGCAAGCCGTCGGCGCTGTTCGTGAAGGGCGAACTGATGATCAACAGCGCCGGCCTCGACCCCGAGATCGTCACCGCCACGCTGAAGCAGGGCGCGCGCTATCCGCGCCTCGGCATCGAACTGACGGTGTTCATGGTCGCCACCGACGCCTACCTCGAGCGCTTCATCGCGCGCCTGGTCGAGGTCAGCCGCGGGCGCGCCTTCCGCGCGACGCTCGGCGACCTCGGACAGCAGGTGCTGTCGCAGATCTTCGGCGAGCGTCCGCGCTGATGCCGGGCCTGCGCACGGTCGACATCGCCAGCCGCGCCGGTTTCGCCGCCTCGGGATTCCAGGGGGCCAAGCACACCACCGGCGGCCTGATCGTGGGACTGCTGTTCACCGGATGCGGGATCGGATTCGCCATCGGCGGCTGGACGCAGGTTTCATCGCTGCACACCAGCATGGGGACGGCCATGACCCTGGTGTTCCTGTGCGTGCCCGCCGTGATCGTGATCCTGATCACGCTGCTCGGCGCACTGATCCTCGGCACCACCCTGCTCGAATGCCTCACCTCGCATGCGTGCTGGGTAGACGGAGGCACCCTCTACCACGCGGCCAGCTACGCCGGATGGAAGCGCATAACGAGCTACCGCTCTGCCGACATCGTCGAACTCGGCGCCGGGATCCATTCACGCATCGCCGCTCCAGATGCCCCGAGCACCGAGGGCGACATCCTGTATCAGATCGAGGTGCAGACGACGCGGGGGCGCCTGCACATTCCGCTTTTGAAATCGCTGCGCGAGGATGAAGCGAAAATCTGCTTGTCGGCGCTGCGCGCCGATCTCTCCCGGCCCGCGACAGCGTGGTCCCCCCGCGGATTGAGCGCGATTCCGACTTCGCATCCGCCTGACCGCACCGGCGTCTCGCCGTGAATCCGGGGTGAAGGGGCAGGAGCCCCTTCCGCAGGGTCGAAGGGGGCGCGAAGCCCCCTTCTGAAAAAGTAAGGCTGTTGGCGACCGGGGAAAATAGCGACCGCAGGGAGCCCCCAGTCGTCAACTGCCGTGGGGCGCGAAGCCCCCTTCTAAGAAAGCAAGGCTGTTGGCGACCGGGGAAAATAGCGACCGCAGGGAGCCCCCGGTCACCA
>JACDEN010000026.1 GCA_013816415.1 Planctomycetota bacterium | reverse complement strand
CCTCGCGCTCGAGCGCCTCCCATTTCGCCTCCGGCATCATCGCTGGCACCAGGTGGCGGCGCAGCTTCGCGAGCGGATCGCGTGCGCGCTCCTGTTCGACGAACTCCGGCGTCTTGTAGGCCTGGGTGTCCTGGCCGGAATGGCCGCACAGCCGCGGCACGGTGAGGCGGATGAGCGCCGGCGCGCGCCGTTCGCGCACGTGCATCACCGCCGCGCGCAGCTTCGCCGCCGCATCCGCCGGATCGGTGCCGTCGCCTTCGACGATGTGCAAGCCGGTGAAGGAGGCGAGATTGCGCGCGATGTTGCCGCCCGGGGTCTGCTTGGTCGCCGGCACCGACAGCGAGTAGCCGTTGTCCTCGATCACGAACAGGTAGGGCAGCGAGAGCGTGGTCACGGTGTTGAGCGCGGCCCAGAAGCCGTTGGTCGCCACCGAGCCGTCGCCCCCGAGCGCCACCGCGATCGCGTGCGACCAGCTCGCATCGCCGAGCACGCGCCCACGGTAGTCGATGGCGCGCGCCCAGCCGACCGCGGGCGTGAATTGCGAGCCGACATCGCCGGCCATGGGCAGGAAGGTCGCCTGGCCGCGCGAGGGCAGGTTGCTCACCGCGCCGATGTCGCGTCCGTCGCTGTAGCCGCCCGCCTTCGCCATCGCCGAGGCGAGCGCGTCCTCGACGCCGAAGCCGAGCGTCAGCAGCAACGGGCGCGAACGGTAATAGCCGGCGGCGCCGTCGCGTGCGTTCTCGAGCAGCGAGCCGAGCAGCACTTGGCTGAGGTCGTGGCCGCGCGCCGAGAACTGGTAGAACATCAGCCCCTTGGGCAGCAGCTCGCGCTCCTCGATGTCGTCCAGGCAGCGCGAGGTCAGGACGAGCCGCGCCACGCGCGCCCAGTCGACGAGCGGACCGCTGTCCTTCCTCACCCCGCCACCGACGCCCATCGCTGCTCCCGCACCCCAGCGTCGCTGGGGAACGCGGATTCTAAGCCATGACCGGGACGGGGGAAGGCTGGCGGAGCACCGCGGGAGCCGGCGGGTGGCCCGTGTCCCTGTCCGTCACTGATCCAGACCGGCCGGGGCCGGCTCACTCCCTGGCATGAACTCCTCTCAGTTCGCGCTGGCCTCAGGACTTCGTCTGGTTCTTGCCTCGACGACCCTGGGCAAACTCGACCGAGTAACCATCTGGATCCAACGCCGTCATCGACCGCTCCCATGGCTCGTCGTGGGGTGGCTCGTGAAATTGAACGCCTTTGGCTTTCAATTCCTCGTAAAGGCCATCCAGATCGTCGGTGGAGAATTCGACATGGATCCCTGACTTCTGCGCAGGCATCATCGACTGTGCGCCGCTCTTCGCGGCCTCTGCCAGGGAAAGAAGTCCGATGGTTCCTCCTCCTTTGCCCTCTGCTCGAATCATGGCAAAGGCAGGAGCCGCGTTGACCTCGACCGGGAGGCCGAGTTTACCAGCATAGAACGCAATCGAGCGTTCAACGCTTTCCACGGTGAGGGTCAGTCCTTCAAAGCGGAAGGCGGTCATTCGGTTTCCGATACGCTTGGAGTTCAGTTCGGGATCCATGCACATGATTGACGGCCGCTGGCGACCATGCGGACGGGATCATGCCACGCGGGTCCCCGTCTATAGCTGCATGCTTCCGTGATTTATTTGAAAAACAACGCGAGCAGCGTCAGTGCAACGAGGACGAGAAGGGCGATAGCTCGTGGACATGGATGGCTGGCCTCGTTCGAGAGCATACCACAATGGCTGGTCGTCGCCGAACCATTTCCTGGTCAGAGCAGACTGGTCGGCGCGCCATGATGCGATGCATCATGCCTCCATTCAGGATTTGAATTCTGAACATCGCTGAACTTTAAACTCATCTTCTGGGTGGGCTTGACCTTCACGGTCGCCATCGCTCAATTGGGGGTATCGACGACGTATCAGTTACCGTGGAGTTGCCCTGACGACCATCAATGTTCACCCGATGAGCCAATGCCGCGGGGCCATCGAGCATCGAATTCGCGAAGTGGGATGGAGTCATGAAAGCTCATTCTTGCTCTGGCGGCTGGACGGGCGCGATGATGATGCCGACATCCGACGGGATCGTGCATCGCGACGAAGCCGACCGTGTCGTGGCGACGACCTCGAGTCGTGTCGCGCACCGGACGCGCTGGGTGAGCGATGACGGAATCGCATGGATTCCTTGACCATCGTCTCGATTGGTGGACGGGAGACGCTAACCGGACTGGCGCATTCCTCGCGATCATTTCCATCCTCGCGCTCACGGCCGCGCTCGTTCGATCGGACGACCGTCGGCTGTGGCTGCCCGCGCTTATCGCCTACGCGCTTGCGCTGATTGGGATCGATCTCACGGCCTCGAGAGGATCTCTGTTCGGCGCGATCGTGGGCGCGTGCGTGGTCGTCGCCGCGATCGGTCGCCTTGCTCCGAAAAGACGCTGTACGGTGGGCGTCGCTGGGGCGGCGCTGGCGGCGCTGATCGCGCGCGCGGCGACGCATGGACGGTCGTCGATCGGATATATCTCCACCGATAGATCCGTCCTCCACCGAACGGAACAACTCGCGACCTTCGCCGCCATGATGCACGATGCACCGGAGGGGTGGCAGGATCCCGGCGCCTCGTACACCGATTTCTACAGGCCGGCTTCATCGCTGACTCCTCAGCATGCACTCGTGTCGGCACACTTGCAGACCCTCGCGACGCATGCGACCATCGGCCGCGTCGTCTACGTCTTCGCTTGGCTGGCACCCATTGTTGCATTTTTCCTATGTGCCCACCGTCACCGCTTCGCCGTCGTGCAGCGGCTGTTCGCGGCTATCTTCATCTCTTCCGCGTGCATGTGGTCGTTCAATCGGCTCGATGTTTCATCGCTGCTCGCGGCAATCGCCCTCTTCTCGGGAGTCGGCCTCGTCACGATGTCATTCATGGTCTCCAGAACCGCAACACTCATCGCGATCGCAGCGAGTCTGGTCGCCGCGATCGGCATCATGCAGCTTGTGGAATTAGTCGGGTCGAAGCCGCGCGAACGGATCGCCATCTCAAACCGCTTCGTTCGCCCGCTCGGGGCTCTCAGCCTCGATGTCATCGTCGTCGGCGGCAATCGCGATGTCCTCGGAGATCAATGGGGTCCTGTGCTCCGCGAGGCGATGACACGCAACGTGGAAAGGTCTTCCATCGGATGGGCCAAGACGCTGGCGGATGCCGCCGACCTGGCCCAGGCTCCGACAACCGCGCTCGTCCTGGCAGGTTCGATCGAGGAACTGACGTCGACGATCGATGGCAGGTCGAAGGGGTTGGTATCGGTTCGCATCGCGGAGTGCCTCGAGCGGGCGCACCTGATCGTCCTGATCGATCCACCTCTGCCTCCCGAGGAAATCGTCCGTCATCGTTCGCCCGCCACGGCACTCATTGAACTCCGTTCGTCTGGACATCCGGTGATGGCTGAGCTAGCCGGCCAGGCAGGATGGCGTAATTATCGTTACATTGGGGACTTGAGACGCCATTGGGCCCTTCCCTTTGCGCTATTTCTGACGAGTCAACCGTTGCAAACGATTCTTGCTCTTCCGCCTCGTTGGTCTAAATATCCGCCCCCCGCGCCCTGAGGAGGATCGCATGCGGTCTCGTCTCATCCTGATCATCTTTTCCGCCACCGTCGTTCGCGCGTTTGGAATGGCCGTCGATCCGAGCGAGGCTCCCAATGCGTGCATGCCGATCCCGCTGACCTACAGCAACTCATGCTACACGTACGTCGAATGTGATCGGGTGGACGTGGTATCCGGCAAGCCCGTCCCAGGCCCCTACGACGGACCCGTGAACCATGCGGAATGCGACGTCGATATGTGCAAGACCGATGGAGGAAAGACGAGCTGCTCGAAAACGCTCACGGGCACGACGTCGTATAAGATCACCTTTTCGAGCGCCACGACGTTCGATATCAAGCTCGTCAAAGAGCAGGTGACGGTGGCGTTCGAGGCGCAATTCCAGAAGACGTACTCGAATACCTTCTCGGCCGAAGGCGCGCCGAGGAAGCACATCTGGTTCTACTGGGACCTCTACAAGCAGGTCAACGTCACACTTCCCGTCGTTTCGACGTACACGTGCACGGCAGGATATTCGGCAAAAAATCTGCTCCTCGGCGTCCCGTGTTCGGCGTTTTATTACGACGTGAAGCCCGTCACCTACCCTGGCGGCGAACTGACGACGACCGCGACGCTCAGCGACGGATTTGGCGATCGCGTGTCCATACGCGCTGAAGAGGTCCCGTGCGTCGAGTGAGGCGTATCAGGATGCAGCAATGATCCCTCGCCAATCGTCGCACATGCCGCCAGTGCGCCCGGGGCGCTGGAAGAGATCCATACTGATCATGCTCGCGATCGCGGCGCTGGCAGCTCTCGGTTGGCAGATGCACCGGCTCTTGTCCCCTCCGCACGTGTCCGCCCCCACGGCGGAGACATGGGATCAGGCGGTCCGCGATCACCAGGAGTTCGTCCGAAATTCAAGCGGACTGAGCCGAGACGACCTGGTCGCGGAGTGGCAGCGCCAGGCCAAGACTTTGAGCGCTGCCCTCGTCGTCGCTCCCGAGCCGGCTGCTCAGGATATTCGCCATCGACTGCTTGGCCTATACGGGTCCCTCGGCGACTGGTCGTCGGCGAGGCAGCTCAATGAGACCATGCTGATGAAGGCCGAGGGGGACGAGAAGGCGAAGCTCCAGTACAATCTCGCCTGCCTCGACGATACCATCTCCAAGGAGGCCGGTGCCGACGAAGGCGCGGAACAGCGGTTCGAGACGAGCGCGGCCGTGGCCGCCAAGGCGCTCGACGCATCCGCTACACCGGCGCTGAAGGAGTCCGCACTTCATCTGGCCATGATGGGCGCCGAACGCCTCGCGAAGCGTGGAGGTTACGCCGAGGCCGCCGACCAGTATCGGAAGGCCGCTCGGATCGTAGCCACTGTTGCTGATTCCGATCGCACCGCCTCGCCGGTATGGGAACCGGGCTACGTCGCGATCACGGCGACGACGTGCTTCCTACCGCAGGAAGCGACTCCGCAGTGGCACGAATTCGCAATCGCCCTGCGCGATGCGCGGTCGGCGAAGAACACGTATTCGTCGGCCCTCACGTTGAAGCATCGACGCGGGGGGATGACGGACGCGGAATTCACACCGCTCGCCGAGGAGGCGATCACGAAATACGCGGATCCCGACGCGTGGGAATTGCGGTACGATCTCGCAACCGTCTATCGCCTCGGGGGCGATCCTCGCACTGACGCCACGCACTTGTTCGAATTGACTAAAACAGATTTTCCGAAGTCGTCGACCGATCCGGTCGTAGCGTCGCGTCGATCGCTCCTGCCGATGGTGTACGATGACCTCGCTGGCTGTCTTGCGCGGCTTGGCGAGAAGAACCAAGCGATCGAATGGTACACGCGTGTAGCGACGGATTTCCCCGACAGCCAGCAAGCGAAGTACGCGCACGACGCGATCGCTCGCTACACCCGTTAAATCCCGATGTTTCGAGTCCTGTTCCTCGTTGCCGCGCTCGCGGCCGTCCGGGCGTCCGCAGCTGAGGTCGCTCTCGCGGTCCGTGAGGACGAACTGGTCGAGACAACCATCGACATCCCGAACGAGCTCGGCGTCGATGCGATTCTCGTCGAGGTCGTCAGCGGTTGCGGCTGCATCACGCCAAGGGTCGATCCAGTTCCGGTCAAGGCGGGGGCGGCCGTCGCAATCCACGCGACGATCGACGCGCGGCTGCGACATCGCGATTTCACGACCAGCGTTCAACCGGTTTTTCTCATCGATGGGACGCGGACGAAGGGGCCGGACATAGCCATTCACGCGAACGTGAAGACCGCGATGACGTTCGCTCCGCCCGTTCCGATGGTGGTACGGACGCCGATGGGGAAGATGACGCGGCTCGCGGTCGAGGTGACGGCGGAACAGCCGGTAACGAGCCTCGCGGTGGTGCAGGCGAGTCGGCCAGGCGTTGCGAGTGTCCGTCGCTCGGACGATGGTCGGTGGTTCCTCGACCTTACGTTCGAGGGCACTGAGCTCGGGGTCGAGCCCTTTTCGGCTACGTTGGCCTCGAATGTCGGCAGACGCGTCGTTTCCACCGCCCACACCACCCAGCACCCGTACGTCGACTGCAGCCAAATCGTGACTGGGATCCTGACCGTGGACGAGCCGTCGGAACGGCGGATCCGGCTCACGGAAGCAGCGCCTCCGGATGCCTCGCTCACCGTCGATTCCTTCACATCGGCAAACGCTCGACTCGTTTCCTTCGCGACCACCCCAGACGGAGCTGCCGTGGTGCTCCAATCTCGGAAGTCCGGCCACGTGTCGGGCGTGTGCAAAATCACCGTCCACCGCGGTGACGAAGCCACGATGGTTACGATCCCCGTGAACCTCCTATGCCTCGCAAAATGACAGCGCCGCCCGTCCGCCGTGGGTCTACGGCAAAAACCACCGTCCGCGAACCCATGCGCTCCACGACGTCGACACTGGGGGCGTGGCCGGCGATCGTGCTCGGACTCGTCGCGATGAACGCCATCGCCGCGTTTGCAGTCCCGCCGGCGGTGGCGCGCGCGCAGCGTCGCCAAGTCGAGCCAGACGCCGCTGCCGCACTCGCAGCCTTTGAAAAATCCGCCCGTGATCGTTGCGGCGCGATGAAGACTGCCAGGGAGGCGACCCCGCCGAGCGACCACGTCGCCACGCAGACGCCCGAATTGGTGAAGATGCGCGTCGTTCTCGACGCCATGGCGGAAATCGACGCCCGCTCGTCGCTGCCTGCCGCGAGCAATGTGCCGACGCCTCCTCTCGATGAGCGGCTTCAGGTCACCGCCGGGTCGTTCGATATCGCGACGTCGATCCCGTACAATGACCGCGTCGCGATCGCGTACGCAGTTCCGCGCGCGCCTGATGGAGCAGCGATAACCGGCCCGCTCTGGCTGTGCTATTGTCCGTACCCCCAGGAATCCGATTTCGCGACGACGATGACCACGATCGCGGCCACCTACGGTATCCCCGTGTTCGGATGCCTTCCAGACAAGGGGATTACCGAAGCCGTCGCTTACGGCGACCGATCGAGGTGCTACTACTTCCGTGAGTCAGGTTCAGCCAAGGCGATCGAGGACGCCGTGGACGCGCTCGCCGCGAAACTGAAGGTCGAGCCGATCGAGTTCGCGACGTTCGGAGCCTCCGGCGGTGGCAGCTGGGCGCAGCAGCTCCTGGCCGCAGATGTCAGGGGATGCGTCGGCGCCGTGAGTCTTTCGGGCCGACGGCTGCCCGAGTCGGCGCCGAAGCGGGGATTTTCGATCCTGGCCACGACGATGGGCGACGACGATGAGATCCTCCTTGGGAACGACGCGCTCTTCGCCCGGCAGTTCAATGCCGGGCTCGTCGCGATCCGGCTCGCCACGGCGCCCGATTGGACCGGCCGAGGGCAGGAGCGCTCGTTCTTCCACCACAAGCCGAGCGATCAGGCGCGAGACGTTTGCCTGCGGTTCATCCGTGATCTCGCGCGGCGTCCCGATCGGCTGCCCGAGTGGAATGCGCCGCGGTCCACGTGGGACGTGCGTGCGGATGTGTCGCTGCCGGGGCTCGCCGCGAGCGATGGCGCGCTCGATTCGTACGTCGTGGCCGCACCGACCCGCGAAGTGCTCGCAGCGCTGTTCCACCGCGGGAGCGATGTCCGAAGCCTCCCGCCCCAGAAACGGACGCAGTTCCTATACGCCCACCCCCTCGCACATCCGGCATCCATGCCGCTCGTGCTCTTCGTCGCGCTGCGCGGGTGCATCGCCGATGATGAGCTGCAGTGGGATCTCAGGTACGCTGCGGATGCCGGCTATCGGGCGCTCGCGGTCATTGGGGACGAAGCGGCCGCAACCGCAGCGCTCGCGTCTTTGCGCTCCGAATCCCTGGCCGTCCCTGCCGTCATCGTATATCGGGCATCTGGCGCCGACCTCGTGAAAGCGGTGTCGGCTCTCCGGCCTCGGCTTGCGTGCTTCGTCGGATCAGACAAAACCGCCGACCTGTCGACGATCCGGGCTGAAGCGGCCGAGACCGTCATCGTGCTGTCGCAGAGCGACCCGCGCGATCAGCGCGGGCTGCTGTCCAAGCCGGTCGCGCGGGTGGTGGTCTTACCACAGACCGGCGAACTCCCCCCGCGGGTAGCCGCGCGCAAGGCCGAGGCGTGGCTAGCGGAGCTGCGGAAACGTGTTGCTGTTGCGAAGACGAAGTAGCTTCATCGCAAGATTGCTCATCCCATGGGTCGCGGCCCCTGGAGTCGCAATCGCGATCGCCACCATCTCGGGCGCACGCCATCGCGGTGAGGCACAGGTCGCCGGTGTGTACGCGTGGCCGGCTGATGCCCGAGCGATCATCGATGTCCGCCCGCGAGCGGCGTACGATCAAGGCCACGTGCCCGGTGCGATCAGCCTGGCGTTTCGCGATGGCCGCTTTGAGGCGAATCCGTTCACGATGACCACCTCGCCGCCGACTGGGACGATCGTGGTCTATTGCTCCAACGAGGATTGCGGCGACGCGCGGCTCGCGGCCGCATCGCTTTCCGCTGCACTCGGGCAACCCATCGCTGTGTACCTTCCGGGATATGCCGCCTGGAAAGCGGCAGCGAAGCCGTGAAGACCATTGTCGCGATGGTCATCGGAGTCGTCCTTATCGCGATCGGCGGCGCCAAAGCTTGGCTGTTCGCCCAATCGCAATTCCCGATCGCCTGGCTGGTCGGCGTTTACCCCTACGATTTTCTCTTATTGTGCTCGTGCGTCCTCGAGATCGTGATCGGGGTCATGATCCTCGTTCCGGAATGGCGAGACCTGGGAATGGCGAACGCGCTTCTGCTCGGGATCGTGTTCGGCGCCCTCAGGCTCTCGTCCTTCCAGCTCGAAAACTGCTTGTGCCTCGGCGGAATTTCCTCTTCGCTAGCGAAGCCGCTCCACGATGCGGTCATCGCCGGGCTGCTGATCGCGCCACCGGTCTGGTACGCGCTGTCGGGCAGATGTCGGCGTCCTGAGAAATGATCCACGCATAGGAGGTGTGGCCCCGTGGACTTGGATTTTTTCGGACTGCCGCTGCTCACTGATGCAGCCGACCCGGGCTGACAAACCCGATGGTCACCTTCTCGGCTCATACCGCATCGCCACCGCCCCCGAGCGGAACTCCACCCGGCTCACGAGTTTCAAGTCGACATGCTTCGAAAGCCCCGCGAACAATGTCGGCCCATGGCCCGCGAGCCTGGGCTGCACCACGAACTCGTACTCATCGATCAATCCCAGCTCCGCCAACGCCAGCGGGAGCTTCATGCCTCCCACGAACAGCCCCTTGCCCGACTCCTGCTTGAGATGCTGAACGGCCTTCCCCAGATCACCGCGCAGGAGCTCCGCGTTCCGATCCACCCGGTTCAGCGTGCTCGACACGACGTGCTTCCTCGCAGCGTCGATGGTCCGGGCGAACGGTTCCATCCAAGCCGGCCCCGCTGTCGTCTGCGCTGACGGCCGAAACGCTGCCTCCATCATTTCATACGTCACTCGGCCAAAGAGAAGGACATCGGCCCGGCTGAGGTTCTCAACCGCGTGACGATGCAGGTCTTCGTCGGCAATGATGACGCGATGATCGCAGGACCCGTCCAATGTGACGTTGATGGAAGACCGAAGAGGGCGAATGACGGCCAGAATATCGCGCCGATGGGGGTGGCCAGCAACGATGCGCTCTACCGTGCTTGGTCATGAGGACCGCTGAGCCGCTGCTCGATGCCGACTGGAAACAAGTCGGGAAACCGCCATGTGACGACACTCAGCGGGAACGCCGGACGCACCGGCTCGCGTTCTGCGGCGGTGACATAGCCCTGCTGGATGAGCGATGGATCTGCTCACGTCCATACGATGCCGAGCGATCGTTGTCGCCACCTGGCACCCGTGGGACAGGTCGTGCGCGGATCGGGATGCAGACGGCACGCGCGTGGTCTTGGTCAGAAGAATCGATGAGAAGGAAGGACCGCTGGCGCTCGACATGAGTTCGTGTGAACCATGATACCGCTCTGAGGAAGCCATGGGCACCCGACGCCGGATCGATGCCGAGCATCCCGCCTACCACGCCGGGGCGTGCGACGACGATGGCCGTCCCCAATGCCGACGGTGTCTCGGCGTTCTGAAGCGCCCGCACACGATGTTCTGCAGCGCGGAGTGCGAACACGAGTTCAGGATCAGGTCGAGTCCCGCGTACGCGCGTCAGGCGGTCTTCCGCCGCGATCGCGGCGTATGCTCGCACTGCCGCCTCGATTGCGGACTCCTCGACCGCATCATCGCACGTCTGCGGTACGGAGCGCGTGGCGTCCCCGCTGATGCGGTCGACGAATGGACGGGACACCGCGTCGAACAGCCGGTGGACGAGGAGGGCGAGCAGACGGCGCTGTGGCTGATCGATCAGCTGGGTCTCGGCCGACGGAAGCAGCCGTGCTCGCTGTGGCAGGCGGATCACCGCATCGCGTTCAGCGATGGCGGGGCGGATTGCGGGCTGGGGAATCTACGCACTCTCTGCATCGCGTGCCATCGGCTGCAGACGCGGGAGCTGCATCGACGCGTGAAAGCGAGGCGGCAGGACTAATGCGAGCTGCTCCGTTCGACCTGTCGTTGTGACGTCGGCGGTGTGCTGAAGCGGCGGGATCACAGCGACGGCATCGACCACGTGGCGACCACGGAAATGGTCAGGGCCTCACGCCCGCGCGCGTTGCGGCAGCATGAGGCAGGCCAATCCGATCAGGACGACCAGACCCGCCAGCAGCAGGCGTCGTGACAATGGCTCGTGCAGCAGCGCGACGCCGCCAAACGCGGCCGCTATCGGTACCGACAGTTGGATGATGGCGGCGGTGGCACGGCTGAGCGAGCCCACCACGGCGTACCAGCAGGCATAACCAAGGCCGGATGCCAAAGCGCCCGAGGTGATGGCGCACAGGATTCCGGTGGTCGACCACTGCTGCGGCCCCGTCGTCGTGCAGGCCAGCCACACCGCCAGCATCAGCGGGGCCGCACGCAGGAAATTGCCAGAGGTGACACCGAGCGCATCGGTGACGCCGCGACCGCGCAGCGAATACACGCCCCACGCCACTCCGGAGAGCACCATGCCACCGGCGGCGATCAGCGGTGGCGCATCCGCTCCAGGCAGCACCAGCGCGGTCAGGCCGCCCAGTGCCAGCACCAGGCCGCACCAGTGACGCGCGCCTGGGCGCTCGCCACGCAGCATGCCCCAGCCGATCATGGTCACCTGCACGGCGCCGAAGAGGATGAGCGCGCCGACCCCCGTGTGCAGGACGAGGTAGGCGAACGAGAACGCCACGGCGTAGAGCGTCAGAGCGATCGCCGACGGCCAGTCACCTGCCAATCGTCCGTTGGCGATGAGCCGTCCGCGGGCGACCAGGACGAGCATCGCCGCTCCCGCCACCAGCCGCACCAGGGTGAACTCCGCCGCCCCGGTCGCGCCATCCGCGAGACCAAACCGGCAGAGCAGCGAATTGGCAGCGAATCCACACAAAGCGGCGGCAGCCAAGAGCGGAATGCGCCAAGCCGCTCGGGGCTGCGATGCGATCTCGGTCATGCCGGCATTCGAGTCGTGTGCCTGGGGGCGGCAAGGGCTGATGTGAGTCGCCCCGCGCGCACCAAGGGTGGAAGCTGGTCGTCATCAATGCGCCGAACGATCCAGCTCGCAAAGCGCCGGCCCGACCTCGTCCGGAGGCGGCGGCACGAAGCGGCATTTCAGGATGTGGGTTGGTAAAGAGTGGTCCGCATTCCGATGCCCTGGCGATGGCCGACGAGATCCTCACCTGACCCGACGACGATGGTCTCGCGCGCATGCTGGCGCGGCAGTTTCCGTACCTGCGCTGGTGAGCGCGGTCGGACGCCCCGTCATCGTGGACATCGTGAAAACAATCCGCATGGGGTAGAGAAATGGATCCCGGGTGACGCCGCGGACCTGCGCGCGCGACATGGCCGCGCAGCCGCGCCCCGACCTACAATCCGAGATCCTCACGCGGCCAGGCCGGCTTGAGCGTCCAGCACTGCAGGCGCGTCTGCTCGAGGATCTTCGTCAGGTCCATGCCGGCGGGATGGATCGGCCACTGCGGAATGCCCTTCTCGGGGTCCCGCGCGACCTCCTCGGCCTCCGAAGGATAATACGCTTCGGCGGGGCCGCCGGCGGTCGCCGCGCCGAGCACGATCTGCGCGAGCGCGACGAACACCGTGCCGATGCCGACGGTATCGCCGGCGATCGCCACCGATGCCGGCAGGTAACCACTGCGCGCGGCATCAGCCGTGATGCGCTGCGCGGCGACGCCCAGGTCGGCGGCAGCCCAGGTGCGCTCCGGCGAACGCGGTGGCCTCGCCAGTGGACCGAGCACGCTCGGCCGCGGGTAGCGCTCTGCCGGCGCGGTCGCAGCGCGGCACAGCATCAGCAGCAGCTCGGCAGCGGTGAAGTGGTCGGTGAACAGCACGCGGCGCTCGTCGGCGATGCGTCGCGCCGCGGCGAGCAGCTCGGCGTGCGTGACCTCGGGGCGCTGGCCGTCGTAACGGCGGACGAGCTCGCCCCAGCCGACGATCTCGAGCTGGCGCTCGTCGCGCAGCCACGCGCACAGGCGGCGGAAATTCGCCTGGATGGTCGGCATCTTGGCAGCGGGCTGCAGCGGCGCGGGCTTCCAGTCGCGGCGCGGAGGATTCGCGCCATCGAGAAAATTCATCGCGTCCCAGAAGGCGGTGTGGATGGCGCGCGTGGGATGGCACATGAACACGCTGGTCCAGTGCGCGCCGTGCCGCGGGGTGTGCACGCGCTCGGCCACGCCCTGCTGGGCCTCGGCCAAGCGCTTCGCGAACAGCGCGTCGTCGACGAAGGTGTCGTCGAAGCCGCCGACGCCGTCGAGGTAGAAGCCGAGACAGCCGCCATACCAGCACACGTTGGTCTGCGGCAGGCGGACCGGACTGTAGGCATAGGCACGGCCGAGCCGGCCCATCAGCCCCTGGATCGACGGCGCCCAGCTCGAGCCGGTGCGCGCCCAGCCGATCAATGGTCGACCGAGGATGCGCTCGGTGTCCTGCCAGCCCTCGCGATCCCACTCCCACAGCGCATCGATCCCTGCGGCGAAGTCCTTGTCGACGCAGTGCTCGGTGGTGGTCGGGTGCACCGAGTGCCAGGTCGAATGGTAGCCGAGGTGGTGGCGCTTCATCGCCTCGATGACGTCGCGGCGCCCGCGTCGTTCCCACAGCCGCGCCTTCTCGCCGACGATCATGAACGATCCCGTCAGCCCGTGCTCGGTCAGCATCCGCGCCATCCACAGCGCGGCGTCATCGGATTCCGGCGAGACCAGATCCTCGACGTCGAAGCAGAGTACGGCAGGCAGCGGAGTGTTCATGGGACCTTCATCGCGGGGTGAGCGGGGATGCTGAGCGGCCGGTGGGGCATGCAATGTCGGCGACGGCG
>JACDEN010000347.1 GCA_013816415.1 Planctomycetota bacterium | reverse complement strand
GATACGGTCTGCCCCGCGTCGCTCGCCGGTCCTGCGCTGATGCCGGTCGCCCAGGCGGTGATGGAGCATGCGCCCGAATCCTCGAGCGTTGTCTGATCCGGGCCCTTGGTGAACGACGGCGCCGTGTTGACGACCGGTGCGGCGATCACGTAGGCTCCGACCGCGATCGCCCCGTCGTGGAATCCCGGCGCGAAGCCGCGGGCCCGCACCGTGGTGTCGCCGGCGATGGCGATCGGCGCCGAGTACACGGGACTGGCTTCGGTGGGCTCGCTGCCGTCGATGGAGTAATGGATCGTGGTGCGCGGCGTGGTGGAGGCGATGGCGACCGACTGCGGAACGCTGTAGGTGCCGGGGATCGGCGTGAAGGTCGGCGTCGCTCCGACGTTGGCGACCCCGGTGATCACATAGGTGACGGAGATCTCGGGACCCGACACGTCGCCTGAGAACGATTGCGCCCGCACCGTCGTGGTGGTGGCGAGCTTGATCGGGTGCTTATACAGCGACGAATGGTCGGTGACGATCGATCCGTCGATGGTATAGCGGATCTCGAGGTGTTTCGCCTTGGTCTTCATCACCACCGTCACCGGGTGGTCGTAGGCACCCCCCGGGGGCTTTATGCCGGGCACCTCGGTC
Source organism: Planctomycetota bacterium (assembly GCA_013816415.1). Lineage (GTDB taxonomy): Bacteria > Planctomycetota > UBA11346 > UBA11346 > UBA11346 > JACCZE01. Next base: position 3,638 of record JACDEN010000347.1, on the reverse strand, counting down.
CCCCACCCGGACGACCACGCGGCGAGCAATGCGAACAGGGCTGTGAGCAGACGCGCCGTGGGCATGGGCACTCCAAATGCGAAGGGACGCCAACCCTAACGATGGGGCTTCGATTTGATAATATATCTTTAAGATTTTTCCAATAAGTGATTTATGATCATTTAGCGGTGCCTGGATCAGAATCAATTGGAACAATTGGGCGACTGGTTCCTCGCCCTCGTCCGGGGTAACGCCGATGGCGGCGACCACGCCGTGCTCACCCCTCGCGGTAGGTCACCTTCGCGAATCCCAGGAACCCCACCTGCCACTGGTCGCGCCAGCCCTGGAATTCCACCAGCTTGCGCTCCTTGCGGCCCTGGGTTCCCAAGAGGATCTCGAGCACCCGCGCCGGATGCGCGCGCAGTCCGGGGAACTTGCTGCGGTCGACGCCTTCGGCGACGACCTTCCAGCCCGGCGCGGCGGCGAACTGCGCGCACTGGTACAGCAGTCCGAAGCTGTCGGTGAACGACGGCTGATAATGGTGCGTCATCTCGAGCGCGGTGAAACCGCTGGCGCCGGCGCTGGTCAGCCCCTTGCGCACGTGCTGGTCGGGGATCGCCGGGATCCCCGTCATCATCTGCAGCGCGCGCAGCGGAAACAGCAGGCGCTGGTTGGTGCCGTAGAAGCATTCGTCGGCGAACATGCGGCAGCAGTGCCAGAGGCCGAGCGCCACCGCTTGGTGGTCGCTGATCGTCGCCGCGTCGCCATCCTGCAGCGACGCCTTCGCCAGCGCGAGCGCGCGCTTCTGGTCGTGCTCCTTCCAGACGATCGTCGGCTGGTCGCTCGCGACCTCGAACAGCGCGAGGCCGTTCTGCGCGACGAGCCGCAGCCAGAACGCCATCGCTCGGTCGCCGAGCGCGCGCGCGATGCGCGGGGCATCGGTCACCGCCGGTCCGTCCTGCGGCGCACCGGTGGCGCCCATGCTCCACAGCGCCCAGCGCAGCGTGGGTGCGAGGGCCTCGATCACCGGCGCATCCTGGCGGTCGGCGATCCACCGCCGCGCCAGCGAATTCGCGGCGGTGAAGGCGAGGTGGTAGCCCTGGTCGTACTCGTTGATCACGTTGGTGATCAGCTGGGCGTTCACGCCATTCGCGAGGGCGAGCGTGGGGATCATGTCGGAAGCTCCGTTGCGGACGGCGCGGCCACCGCCGCGGCGATGCGGTCGGCGAGCGCCGCGATGAACGCCGGATGATCATGCACGCAGCGCGCGCGGTGATAGCCGACGCCGAGGCGCGCGCACAGTTCCTGCGCTTCGACGTCGAGGTCGTACAGCACTTCGGTGTGGTCGACCAGGAATCCGGCGGCGGCGATGACGACGTCGCGCGCGCCGCGCGCATGGACCGCGCTGATCGTGCTCAGGATATCCGGCACCGACCACGGGATGCTGCTGTCGCCGGGCTGGCTTTGGAAGGCGATGGTGTGCGCCGGATGGCCGAACTCGGCGGCGGCCAGGCGGGCGGTCTCGATGAACTGCGTGCGGTAGGGCGAGGTCGACTCCACCGGCTTCGGCACCGCATGCGCCGTGAAGATCAGCTCGGCCTTCGCGATGCGCTCGGACGGCAGCGCGGCGGTCACTTCGCGCAGGCGGTCGGCGATCGCGGCGATGAAGCCGGGATGGTTCCACCACGGCGCGGCGACCGCGGCGATCGCGATCCCGCCCACGCGTTCGGCGGCTTCCGCGGCGTGCCTGATGTACCAGTCCCAGCTCACCGACGACTGGTGCGGGGCGAGGATGGCGAGCGCGATCGAACTGGCTCCGTCGGCCTTCAGCGCGCCGAGCGCGTCGTCGGCCCACGGTGTCCAATGACGGAAGCCGCAGGCGATCGGCAGCGCGACGCCGCGGCGCGCGAGCTCGGGCTTCAGCGCCGCCGCCTGCCGGAAGGTGAGATCGTTGTACGGGCTGAAGCCGCCGAGCCGGCGGTAATGCGCGACCACCTCGGCCACCCGGCGGGAACGCGCGGGATTGTCGCCGAGGATGCCCGCGACGAAGCACTCGGCTTCGCAGCCCGGCGTGCGCGGGCAGTCCTGCCGGCGCGCGCAGCACCCCGGCGTGGGACCTCCGAAGCCGATGAGCAGGATGCCGTCGATCATCGGTTCAAAATCCGTAACCGGCCGGCGACGAGACGGTATCAATCACGCAGGCGTACTGTCGGATTTTCCCGCCGTGCCACAATCCCCCCGTCCTGCATCATCCCGTCTGGAGAGCCCATGCGACCGACCACCCAGTCCGCCCTGTCATCACTGTCCTCGGCCATCGCCCTCGGCCTGCTGCTGGTCGGCTGCGCCACCGGCAACAAGCCGGCGGAGCTGGATCCGACCACCGCCAACGTCCAGGAGGGCGCGGCCGCCGATTCCGCGCTCAACCAGACCATGGACGCCGCCACCGAGTCGCTCGCCAACGATGCGTCCTCGCCGACCACCGGGGTCTCGACGCGCAGCCTGCCCGCGCACACCGTGCGCTCCCTCGACCAGGTGGTGGTGATCGCGTCACTGGTCGACGCCAGCGGGCAGCCGCTCTTCCCTCGCCTGAGCGGCAGCTTCTCGGTGCACACCGACGGCCAGGTCATCCCGAGCTCGCCCACGGGAGCCACCCTCCTCGGTACGCACACCGTCACCGTGGTCTTCGACCAGGGGCCGGTCACCTACACCGAGCCGACCTCGGGCCTGGTGGCGACGCTGTCGTCGGGGTCGTACACGTATCAGCTCGACACCAGCTACCACAACATCTCGCCCCAGAACTGGGACGTGACGCTCGACGCCCTGCTGACCATTCCGACGACGCCGACCTTCGCGGTGACCGTCGCGCGGACCGGTCGGCCGAACCGGACGGTCACCGTCGCCGGCACCCGCCATGCGGTGACCACGCTGCAGCGCCGCAATGATTTCGCCGGCAACAACACCACCGTGGTCGACCGCACGGTGTCCGGCGCCGCCACCGGCGTGAATCCCGCGAACACGGCCGAGGGCTACACCAGCTGGACCTTCACCATCGGAGCCGACACCGTGGTGTGGAACCGCTTCTTCCACGCCAACCTGCGCTGGGCTTACCAGCCGACCGTCACCCGCACCATCAACGCCCTTTCCGAGCGCATCTTCATCACGCGCAATGGCGCGAAGATCGGGCCGTACACCACGCTGCAGCTGATCGGCGCGTTCCAGACCGGGATGGAGCATTAACCCTCCGCCATCCGGCGAGTGAGCTTTGGCTTAAGCTTTGGCTTAAGCTTGAGCTTGAGCTTGAGCTTTAGCTTCCAGGCAGTGGTTATTCCGGAGCCGCGCGCACGAACTCCGGTAGGGACCTAGCCTCCTCCGCGCCGTCCCGCCCGCGACCTGAGGGAAGGCTCAAGCCAAAGCCAAAGCTCAAGCTCAAGCTCAAGCCAAAGCCAGCCTCGGTGACATGGCCGGGCGAAAGTCACACCCGCCGAACCGGGGACCACCTCCGCCCAACGCGCTGACGGAATGGCGGTATCGATGGAACCGATCGCGATGGCGACCGTCGAAGGGATCCCATGCCGTACCTCCACTCCGCCGGGGCCAGCATCCTGCTGCTGGCCGCTTCGCTCGCCCATGCCTGGTCCGTCGAATCGCCGGCGCTCGAC
>JACDEN010000346.1 GCA_013816415.1 Planctomycetota bacterium | reverse complement strand
GTACAGACTCCCGGCGAATGACCTGGGGTGTGAAGAGCCGCACCGCTAGAACGGAGCGAGCCCCCCAGGAGCAGCGGCGACCGCCATGCTGACGGCACAGCCCATCCGATACGTCCGCGAGATGACCATCATCGGCGCGCTGTTCACCGTGGCCTACCTGTTCGGTGTCGCCGAGGTGGTGTCGTGGTCGTTCATGCCCCGGTCCAATCTCGGGCCCCTGCGCTTCGTGCCGATGGGCATCTTCATCCTGCTGACGGCGGCCGGCGCGCTGCTGAGCTCTGGCATCGCGCGCCTGCTGGGCCTGGCCATCCTCCGCAACTGGCCGCTCGCCGCCCTGTGCCTGTTCATCCTGTGGGGCGGCGTCTACACGCGCTTCGTCCTCGGCTCGGTCGAATCATTCTTCGGGCACGCGGTCGGCATGCTGGTCTTCTTCGCGACCTGGGTGCTGGCGACGCGCATCGGACCGGCGACCGCGGCGGTGCCGCTCCTGCGCGCATCGGCCCCGTTCTGGCTGATCATGTTCGGCGTGGTCCTCTACGGCTTCGTCATCGGCAAGCATCTCGCCCACGAGATCATGTACGTGTTCACGCCGCTGCCGATCTTCTTCGGCTTGATGGCGCGCACCAGCCTGGGAAGGACCGTCGCCTTCGCGGCGATCATCGTGGTGGCGGCGTTGGGCCTCAAGAACACCACGCTGATCATTGGCGCGATCTCGGTATTCATGCTGTGGATCTTCTCGCAGCCCGAGGTGCGCAGCGGACAGCGCCGGCCGTTCAGCGTCAAATCGCTGGTGCTGCTCGCCTTGATCGGCGGCATCGCCTACTGGGGGTGGTCGCAGCTCAGCGCCAACGTCGCGGAATTCTCGAGCGGAAACACCGACTTCCGCCAATACAACTACGCCAAGCTGTGGCACAAGTTCCTGGCCTCGCCGCTCAACGGCGACTATTTCATCGGCACGCCGAACCTGGTGTTCGACCTCTACCACATCGATCAGGGTCAGAACCTGCCGAGCCACAGCGACATCCTCGATGTGCTCGCCCACGGCGGTATCATCGGCGGGGGCCTGCTCGCGGGCTTCATCGTGCTGATGGTGCGCGCCTTCCTGCTGACCTGCGCCAACGATGGGCCGGACGAGCACTACGCCGCGCGCGTCACCTTCTTCACCATCGCCATCAGCGCGCTGTTCACCTCGAGCGGGAACCCGGTGTGGGCGAACGCCACCAACGCCTTCATGTTCTGGTCCAGCCTCGGGCTGTGCCAGGCGCTGGTGAATCCGCAGCGCGACCACGAGCGCGGAACCTGGTGGCGGGCGAGGGTTCCGCGCGAGACCGATCATCAGGCGTTGGCGGCATGACCACCACCGCGAGCACGAAGGACAAGACCATGGACACCAGCCGGACCCGCGATGCCGACGATCAGGGCGCGTCACCGCGGCCGATGGTCACCGTGGTGACGCCGGTCTTCAACGGTGAGCGCTGCCTGCAGCGCTGCATCGCTTCGGTCGCCGCCCAGGACTACCCGAACATCGAGCACGTCATCGTCGACGGCTGCTCGAAGGACGGAACCCGGGCGGTGTTCGAACGGGCCGCGGCCGGGCGCGAGAACCTGCACTTCTTCAGCGAGCCCGATGCGGGCGTGTACGACGCGATGTCCAAGGGCGTGCGTATGGCGCGCGGGGAGTACATCCACATCCTCAACGCCGACGATCGCTACGCCGCGAACAATGTCCTCTCGACCACCATCGCCAACATGGAGCGCAACCGCCTCGACCTCTGCCACGCTCGGGCGCGGCAGGTCACCGGAGACAACGAGACGGTCTGCGAGTTCGGCCGCGACGTCGATTTCGAGACCCTGCTCAAGAAGATGCGCGTGGCGCACCCGACCGTGGTGGTCCGCCGCTCGGTCTATGAGCGCTTCGGCACCTTCTCGATCGGCTTCCGCATCGCCGCCGACCACGAATTCCTGCTGCGGGTCTGGAACCGGATCAGCGTGGGATTCATCCCCGACCTGCATGTGCTGATGGAGATCGGCGGCGTGTCGACCCAGAACGCCAACGTGCGCAGTGCCTACCACGAGTCGATGGCCGCCGCGGTGATCCACGGCCGCAACCCGTTCGCGGCTGCGCTGCGCTGCAGCTACGAGATCTTCAAGCACCGCATCATCCGTTCACGCGGGTTCCAAATCCATGATACGAAAACCGATCATCGCCCATTGCTGGTACCGGTCGGCGAACCCCTCCGGTGAGAACCTGGTCGTCCAGCGCGAGCTCGACCTGCTGACGGCGGGCGGCTGCGAACCGGCGACCCTGTTCCGTCGCTCGGACGACATCCTCGACTCACGCCTGGCGCAGCTGCGCGTGGCGGCGGGCCTGCATGCTCCGCCGTCGCAGGTCGCCCGGCTGCGCGACGAGATCCTCGCGCTCGGTGGCGAGGTGCTGCACGCGCACAATCCCTGGCCGCTGCTGACCTACGGCGTGTTCGAGGCGGCGCACCAGGCCGGGCTGCCGACGGTGCAGACGCTGCACAACGCGCGCCTGATCGCCACCAACAACCGCTTCCATGGCGCCCAGGGCCAGCGCGCGCCGGCAACCGACGCCGACCGCGCGCACCTGCGCCGGCTCTCGTCGCAGCACGGTTCGTTCGCGGTGAACGCGCTCTACAACCGCGCGCTGCGCCGCTACTGGAAGCGCGGTATCCCGCAGACCAGCGTCGATGCCTACATCTGCCTGACGGGATTCCACCGCCGCATGATGGCGCTCGCCGGCCTGCCCGACGACCGCCTGGTGGTGAAGCCGAACTTCCTCGACCATCACGGGCCGATCGGCGATCAGCCGGGCGGATACGTGCTGTTCGTCGGGCGTCTGTCGCCCGAGAAGGGGGCCGACATCCTGGTGCGCTCGTGGGCTGACGTCGGCCTGCCGCTCAAGGTGGTCGGCGCCGGACCGCTCGCCGATGTCGTCGCCTCGACGCCCGGCGCCGAGTACCTCGGGCCCAAGCCCCAGGACGAGGTGCTGCGCCTGATGGCGGGAGCCCGCTACCTGGTGATGAGTTCGACCGGCTACGAAGGCTTTCCGCTGGTGCTGGTCGAGGCGCTCGCGAGCGGCACGCCGTGCCTGGTCCCGGACCTCGGTGGCATGCCCGATATCATCGAGAGCGACCGCCTCGGACTGGTGTTCACGCCCGGCGACGCCGCGGATTTCGCGCGCTCGGCCCGCGAACTGTGGGAGACCGCGCCGCGCATGCGCGCCGCCTGCCGCGCCGAGTACGAGGCGCGCTACACGCCGAGCCGCAACCTCTCGATGCTGCAGCGGATCTATGACAACGTCCGCAACCACCGCCGCGCCGACGACGGCGTCGGCCGCTTCTTCGATCCGCCGAAACGCGCGAGCAGCCGCCGCACGTCCGACGGCGGAGCATCCGACGGCCGCGCTGCGATCGCGGTCGGCGGATCCGCAGCATCCCACCACACCTGAGGAACCGTATGCGCATCCAACCAGCCATGATGGGACGCCTCGGGATCATCGTCGCCAAGCCCTTCTGGCGCCGCGGGTATCAGCAGGGCCTGGCCTCGCTGCTGGATGCCGCCGAGCGGCGCATCGGCGGCGCCGCGTACTTCTGCAACGTGCACATGCTGATCGAGCGCCTTTCGCACCGCGAGCTCGACCGCTCGATGCGCCAGGCCGCGTGGATCTTTCCCGACGGCAAGCCGATCGCGCTCGCCATGCGCCTGTTCGGCTACCGCCGGGCCGAGCGCGTCGCCGGACTCGACGCGGTCCCCGACCTCTGCCGCATGGCCGCCGAACGCGGACTGGGGATCTACTTCTACGGCGGTTCGCCGGACACCATCGTCCTCTTGAAGCAGCGTCTCACGGCCGCACACCCCGAGCTGAAGATCGTCGGAGCGGTCAGTCCGCCGTTCCGCCCGCTGAGCGATGCCGAGGAGACGGCCGAACTCGCCCGCATCGAGGCCAGCGGCGCCCATCTGTGCTTCGTCGGCCTCGGCTGTCCGAAGCAGGAGCTGTGGATCGCGCGCAACCGTGGCCGCACCGGCGCGGTCCTGCTCGGCGTGGGCGCTGCCTTCAACACCGTGGCCGGGACGCTGTCCCGCTCGCCACGCTGGATGCAGCATGCCGGTCTTGAATGGCTGTATCGGCTTGGCCAGGAGCCGCGGCGGCTGTGGAAGCGCTACGCCGGGACCAATCCGGTGTTCGTCAACCTGCTGCTGCGCGATCTCTGGAGCCGTTGAACGTCGCGGCCATGCAATGCGCCCATGGTTGGACA
>JACDEN010000345.1 GCA_013816415.1 Planctomycetota bacterium | reverse complement strand
CCTCGGTGACATCGCTGCCGACGTCGGGGGTGGCGTCGATCTTGAAGCCGACGGTCTTGTCGCCGAGCCGGCGCGAGACGATCTCGGGCAGGCCGGTGAACGCGCCGCCGCAGATGAACAGGATGTTTTCGGTGTTGACCTGGATGTATTTCTGCTCGGGATGCTTGCGTCCGCCGCCCGGGGGGACGTTGGCGATCGTGCCCTCGACCAGCTTGAGCAGCGCCTGCTGCACGCCTTCGCCCGAGACGTCGCGGGTGATCGAGACGTTGCCGCTCGAGCGCGCGACCTTGTCGATCTCATCGATATAGATGATGCCCATCTCGGTGCGCGGGATGTCGAAGTCGGCGTTCTGCAGGAGGCGCAGGATCAGATTCTCGACGTCTTCGCCGACGTAGCCGGCCTCGGTGAGGGTGGTGGCGTCGCCGATCGCGAACGGCACGTTCAGCAGCTTGGCCAGGCAGCGCGCGATGGCGGTCTTGCCGCTGCCGGTCGGTCCGAGCATCAGGATGTTCGACTTCTCGAGCTCGACCGAGTTGCCCTGCTGATTGTGGCGCAGGCGCTTGTAGTGGTTGTAGACGGCGACCGCGATGGTGCGCTTCGCCTGCTCCTGGCCGATGATGTACTGGTCGAGGTGGGCCTTGATCTCGGTGGGCGTGAAGATCTTGCCGAGGCGCGTGGCCTCGCTGCCGCCCTTGCGCTTGCCCTGGTCGCGCAGCAGCGTCGAACAGACCTCGACGCACTCGTTGCAGATGAAGATGTCGGGCGGGCCGGCGATCAGGCGCTCGACCTGGCTCGACGAGCGTCCGCAGAAGCTGCAATTGTCGGCCGGACCGTCGCCGTCGCCCTTCTTGTTCTTGATGACCATGGCGCTGCCTCTTTATTGCAGACGAGTCGACGGTGCGGACGTGAACGATTCGCAGATCAGGTGGTCGGGGCCGAGACGGGCTTCGAGACGACCTTGTCGATCAGGCCGTAGGCGCATGCCTCTTCCGAACTCATGTAGTGATCGCGCTCGCAATCGCGCACGATCTTCTCGTAGGGTTGGCCGGTCTTCGCGGCGAGGATGCGGTTGAGCTCATTCTTCATGCGCAGGAGCTCCTTGGCCTGGATCTCGATGTCCGTGGCCTGGCCCTGGGTGCCGCCCATCGGCTGATGGATCATGATGCGGCTGTGCGGCAGCGCGAAGCGCTTGCCCTTGGTGCCGGCCGCCAGCAGGAACGCCGCCATGCTCGCCGCCTGGCCGACGCAGACCGTGACCACGTCGCAGGTCAGGTACTGCATGGTGTCGTAGATCGCGAAGCCGGCGCTGACCATGCCGCCCGGGCTGTTGATGTAGAGGGTGATGTCGGCGTCGCGCTTCTGGCTCTGCAGGAAGAGCAGCTGGGCGACAACCACGTTGCAGACGAAGTCATCGATCGGCTCGCCGAGGAAGATGATCCGGTCCTTGAGCAACCGGCTATAGATGTCGTAGCTGCGCTCGCCTCGCGAGTCCTTTTCGATGACGTAGGGGATGGGCATTGGGTTCCTCGCAGATGGACGTGCTGCGTCTGGGAAGCGTACTGCGTGCCAGGGGTTTCACAAACCGTTCTGGCAGACCATGGGCAGCACGGGGGCGCGGCCCGCCCGCGGTTCACACAGGGCCGCCGGCGCCTCGTCGGCCATCGCCGATGTCCCGGGAAAACACGCGGAAATCATCTAGGATGAGGGGGCCCGCCGCCGCGGGCACGGAGGGTCCATGCTGCGTCTGCTCGCCCTGCTGCTGCTGTCCGCGTCCGTCCTCGTCGCCGAGGAGGAGACCCTGGACAGCATGGTCAAAAAGACCGACCCCGACAATGCCGATGCGGTGTTCGCGCTCGCCGAGTGGTGCGGCGAGCACAACCTTCCGACCAAGTCGCGCCAGTACTACAAAGCAGTGCTCAAGATCGACACCAACCACGAAGCAGCGCGTACGGCCCTCGGCTTCGTGCGCGTTGGCGACAAGTGGGTTTCGGCGCAGCACCTCAAGGAGCCTGCACCCGGAAAGGGTCCAGAGGGGGGTAAGATCGCCGGCTCCGGTCCCGCACCGTCGGCCGACCAGATCCACTGGGACCTCGCCATCCCCAAGGATCCCGAGCCCGAGAATCCCTTCATCACCGACTACATCAACCGCCTGCCCGGACTGAAGAACGACTGCACCGACATGGACAACGCGGTCGCGACCATGGGCACCGATGCGAACATGCCGATGGCGATACCGCGCCTGTGCGCGGCGCTCGCGCGACCGGACTACGGCGACATCTTCGGCGCGTCGAACCTCGCGATGGACCTGATCAAGAACGGCCGCGCCGACGCCGCGAAGCCGCTGCTGCCCTTCATCGTCAAGGCCAGCGAGCACATCACCGACGCCGGCGACCTCGAAGCGGCCGCGTTCGCGATGGGCAAGTTCCGCGACCGGCGGGCGCTGCCGCGGCTGATCGAATTGATGGACCACAAGGACGACACGGTGAAGGAGACCGCCGCCAACGCGGTGTCGATGATCACCATGCTGCCGCAGCCGGTGACCAAGGCGAAGGCCGCGCAGTGGTGGTCGCAGAACCACGCCATCGACGAGAAGACGGTGTTCATGACCCAGCTGAAGAGCTCGGATCCGATGGTCTCGATCGAGGCGGCGCGGGCGCTCTACGAACTGCGCGAGAAGGCGATGGTGCCGGTGGTGATCAAGCTGCTGCGCAGCGACGACCGCGCGGTGACGGTGAAAGCCCTGCAGCTGCTGGTGAAGATCACCGGACGCGACTGGTCCTATGATCCGGCGATGCCCAAGGAGGCGCGGGACAAGCGCGTCGACCTGGTCGAGAAATGGTGGAAGGACGAGGGGGCCCGGTTCGTCTTCGTCGCGGATGTCGCACCCAAGAAGGAGCTGCCGGTGGCACCGGTCGCCCAGATCGACCAAGAGGCCGAATGGGTGCGGCAGCTGGGATCGATCGAGGGAAACCTCAGCCAGCAGGCCGAAGCGAATCTGCTCGGCAAGGGGAACGCCTCGGTCCAGGCCCTGCTGAACGGACTCGACGACCAAGCGGTGATCATCCGCCGCAAGTGCCACGACATCCTGCGCTCGATCACCAAACAGGATTTCCAGTTCGATCCCCGCGCCGAACCCGCCGCCCGCGCCAAGCCGGTGGCCGCATGGCGCGACTGGGCGGCGAAGAAGGGATTGCTCAAGGACGAGGAGGGGGACGCCGAACCGACGCCGAAGAAGTGATCCGGCCTGCTTGACGGTCGGTCCGCCGGATCAGTCTGGAGCGATGTCCTCCATCATCGCCGGAAATGTCGTCGCGGTCCAGGCCGAGATCGCCGCCGCCTGCGCGCGGTCGCGACGCGCGGCGTCGGACGTCCGCCTGATCGCCGTGACCAAGAGCCAAGGGCCGGAGGTGCTGGCAGCACTGGCCGCGGCCGGCGTCTGCGATTTCGGAGAGAACCGGGTCGAGCACCTGGCGGCCATGCATGAGGCGGCTCCGCCCGCGGCCCGTTTCCACGCCATCGGACGCATCCAGAGCCGACAGATCGCACGCGTCGTCGCCCTGGCCGCGTGCCTGCACAGCCTGTGCGATCACGATCATCTGGCAGAGCTGTCGCGGCGGCTCGAGCAGGGGGCCCGGCGCATGCAGGTCTTCGTCCAGGTGAACACCTCGGGCGAAGCTTCCAAAGCGGGTCTCGCGCCCGCGGATCTCGCGCGCTTCGTCGACGAGGTCCGCGCAGCTCCGGCGGTCGATCTCGTCGGCCTGATGACGATGGCTCCGATGGTCGATGATGCAGCGAGGGGGGCTGACGGTGACGCGGTGCGCCGCTGCTTCGCCGAGCTGCGCGCGCTCTCCGAGATCCATCGCCTGCCGCGATTGAGCATGGGCATGTCCCAGGATTTCATCATCGCCGTCGAGGAGGGGGCCACCGATGTCCGCGTCGGCACCCGCCTGTTCGCATGAGCGATCCCCTCCCGATCTGTCTCGACCCCCTTCCCGGATCGACGATGTCCGACGAGGCCATCCTGCTGCGCTTGCGTGAGCGCCTCGATCGCGTCGCCTGGCCGGTATCGCTGCGGCTGAACCACAATCGACGCATCCTGATCAGTTTGCGCGGTTCACCGAGGCGCGGCATGCGTCTGAGCATCCACGCCGCCCTGTTGGGATATCCAGCCGCGGTCGAGGAGCTGCCGGGATGGATCTCGGCCAACGGACGTCCGACCGGCCCAGGGATCCGCCACGCGCTCGCCGACCTCGGCCGTTCGCTGCGCGAACACGAGCGCACGC
>JACDEN010000344.1 GCA_013816415.1 Planctomycetota bacterium | reverse complement strand
TGCGTGGCCAGTTCATCCATGCGTGCCAGTGCGGTCGCGGCGCGACATGCGCGTAGATGTTCTCCCACGGCCGGCGATCCATCGGGCCGTAGTCCTGATGACAGTCCGGAGAGAACAGGATGAGGTCGCCGATCGCGAGTTCGCGCTCGAATCCGGGCTGGCGGAACGATGCGCCCGCGGACAGCGTCAGGATCAGGTGCCAATTCGGACGGATGCCTTTCGGGCGGATCACCCGTGCGGTGGCGACTTGGTGCCCGGTCCAGATGTAGGAGGGCACGCGATCGCGGTTCCGCACCGCAGCAGGATCGTACATGGTTTCAGCAGGGCGCTTCATGGACGCAGACGCGCTGGTGGTATGATGGCGGATGGCAAGGCGATGGGATCGGCGGAACCAGCCGTCAGTCCCCGATACACCAGGGAGGCATCACCACGCGCATCACCGACGAGCACATCGCCACCTACAAGCGCCGCGGATTCGTGTTCGTGGAACGCTTCCTGACCCCAGAAGAGGTCGCGGACGCGCTCGCCGGTTTCCACCAGGTGTTCGCGCCCGACCACCAGGGATTCGTGCAGGGACGCACGCCCGATCGGACGCAGCAGGTATTCCCGTGGGATCATTCCGGGCTCAACCGCGCGGCGGTGCATCCCGAGCTGGTTGCCGCCGCCGAGCGCATCATCGGCACCCGCGACATCCGCCTCGCCGACAGCGATATCAACGTGCGCTACGCCGGCGAGCAGCTCGGCGATGGGTTCCACGTCGATGTCGGAAACAACACGCTCGGTCCGATCATTCCCGAGGATCACAGCAACATCACCATAGCCCTGGTGCTGACCGACGTCCAGCCTGGCATGTCGCCGACGCGCATGGTGCCGTGGGGGCGCCCCGATTCCGAGGCGGAGCCGATGACCGTTCCCGCGGGTTCCCTCTGCATCTATTCCACGTTTTCCACCCGCCACTCCGCGACCACCTTCTCGGCACCGACGGGCTACCGCGCCACCATGTGGACGATCTGGTGCCGAGCCGATCGCCCCTGGGAGGGCCGCTCGTTCACCTACAAGGGCTGCGGCTGGCAGAAGGAGGCCGCGCTCAAGCGCTACGTCACCGAGGCGACGCCGCGACAGCTCGAGATGATCGGCTTCCCGCCGCCCGGACATCCGCTGTGGACCCGTGCGTACATCGACGGGATGGCGCAGCGCTACCCGGGATTCGAAACCGCGCCGTATGTCGAGGCGCTGTCGTTCGCGGATGGCTCCGCGCAGATCCGCGAGCATGCGGAGAGTGCGATGTCCGGGGTCTGACCGTTTCTGGTCAGGACTCGCGCTCTCATTTTCGCGCTGCAAGTTTGAAACGTGTCCGTTTCTGCATTCCCCTCTTGCGGTCGTCTCTTCTCGACGACAGTGTCGGCGATGGCCCGAAATGATGCGATGGAAGAATGGATGCTGCTGCTCGAGCAGCTGCAGGAGCAGATCCGCCTGGCGCGCGCCTGCACCGAACGCGGCGATCAGGCCGGCTTCAGGAAGCATCACGAACAGTTCAAGCGATTGATGTCCGATTATCTGAAAGCCGCCAGCCGTCTTAAGAAGTTGAAGGACGGGCTGCGCCTGCTGCCGCTCTTCCCGCTGGTGCAGGCCTTCGTCTGCTGATCCGGATCGCTCTGCCTCGGCAGCGGCCGAGCCGGGCATGGAACCATCCGCGCTGACGTCCGTCCAATCCACCATGAGTGTACGCACGTGGCGGCGGCAGGGGATCGCGCTCGCGTTGGCCGCTGCAGCTACCGCCGTCGACGAGACATCCGATCCTGCAGCGGTTCCTTCGACCATCGCCACGGTTCCAGCGTACCTGTTGGGCAAGCCGGGCGAACTCTACGAACGCAAGGACGGAGCGATCATCCGCGCCTCCGATGCCGAACTCGCGACGGCGCGACGCTATGCGACGCTGCCGGACGCTGACAAGGGGCCGGTGTCGAAGGGGCAGCGCATCTCCATCCTCGCCGCGCAATCCACGTATCGGGTGGGCGAGCCGGTGCGCGTCCTGCATGTGCTCGAGGCCCTGGATCGTTCGGTCGACGTGTTCGTGATGGGCCCGAAGGCGATCCGTGACGAGTACGTCGACGACGTGCTGGCGTCACCGATCGCGCGAGAGGGCGCCGCCTATGATGGCGCGGTGCCGAAGGGACCGCTCGCGGACTTCCATTACGAGATCAGCACCTATCGATTCGACACGCCTGGACGGCACACCATCCGCTGGAAAGGGGCCGGGGCCGCCATCCAGGGAGACCTCGGACTGATCTCGAACGCCTTGGTCGTCACCGTCGTCGCTGCGGAAACGCCCTGACCGACCGGATGCCGAGCGGGGTTCGTCCCCACCGCGATCGTCGCTCAGGGCGCATCACCTGCGGCTGTCGCGCGGGCTCATGCCGAAACGCGTGCGAAATTGCCGGGCGAAGTAATGTCCGTCCGCGAAGCCGCAGCGGCGGGCGGCATCGCCGACGCTCAGATTGCGGTCGGTGAGCAGGGTGCGCGCCCGGCGCAGCCGCAGATCCAGCACGTAGCGGATGGGAGTCGTGCCGAAGCAGCGACGGAACTCGGCCGAGAACTGCGACCGCGACAGTCCTGCTGCCTGCGCCAGGCGGCGCAGCGTCAGGGGCTGAGTCGGATCGCCGTCGATGAGCTGGCGGGCGGAGAGCATGCGCGCAGGGATCGCGGCAGCCCGGCGCAACGTGGGCGCTGCGCGGAAGGATTCGCGGAACGCCTCGCGCAGATACAGCGCGAGCAGGCCTTCGATGATCGCGCCGTCGACGTCCGCAGGCCGGGTGATCTCGAGGTGGATCTGCGAGAGATAGCGCGCGGCGATGGTGGCGTCGGTCTGCGCATGCGCTTTCAGTGGCTCGAGTCCGCTCGAGCGGATGCAGGCGGCGAGGCGCGCGCCGCTGCAGAACATCCAGCTGTGCGTCCATCGACGGTTGCAGCCGAACCACTGCCGGGCTCCGGGAGGCCACACCACCAGGGTGTGCGGCGGCACCTCGCGCACCGCGCCGTCGAGGGCCACCTCGACCGCATCGTGGAAGTGCATGATCAGCCATTCGTCGCTGCCCGCCGGCCGATCGATCGAGCGCCCGGGGGGCATCGGCTCGTCGATGCCGAGGCCGTGCACCTGCACGGGGCCCGCGGGCAGCAGGGGGCTGTACCAGATGACCGGCATGCATCGGACGATAGTGCCCATCCAGCGGAAGGAACGACCGTTGCGGGCGCGGCTCCGGATGCGTATCAATGCGGTAGATCCCCGAGATAACCGCGAAAGACGCATCCTCAGGCGGCAACCGCCGAAAACGGGCGCGTACCCCACCAGGCGACCATCCTCCACCATTGGCAGCTCCTCCCACCACACGAAGGACCCATGAACATCCACTGCGGCACCGGCCGGCGCGTCATCAATCCCGAAGTCGGGCACCACATCTGCGGCTACGGTCCGAACTACCCCAACACCGGCGTGCACGACGACATCGCCGTCACCGCGCTGTACCTGCACGACGGTGAGCGCGCGGCGGTGCTGCTGAACTTCGACCTCGTCGGACTGCTGCGCCACACCTCGCTGCGCCTGCGCACCGTGGTGGCCGAGTCCGCCGGCGTGCCGGTCGACCAGGTGTTCGTCGCCTGCACCCACGTGCACTCGGGCCCCGACACGCTCGAATGGAAAAACTACAAGAATTGCCGGAAGGATTATCTCGAACGCCTGATCGCATGGAGCGCCGAAGCCGTCCGCGACGCCAAGGGCGACGTCGAGGAATGCCAGCTGCGCTACAATTTCACCGATGCCGAGGGGAACATGAACCGGCGGTTCAACTTCCCCGACCGCCGCTCGTTGTACATCCCCGACCAGAAGCAGCTGATCGGCCAGTCGCGCGAATATGTCGACCGCGAACTCGGCGTGGTCGCCTTCCGCAAGGTCGGCACCGAGAACCGCTACAAGGCGATCATCACCAACTACACCTGCCATCCGCTGTGCGTCGGGAATTCATCCGACCGCATCACCGCGGATTTCCCGGGCGTGCTGCGTCGCACCGTCGAGGACACCTTCGCCGGCTGCCGGGTCCTCGCCACCACCGGCGCCGCCGGCGACAACCATCCGCTGATGCCCGAATCCGGATTCGCCAGCGCCGAGGTGATGGGCGCGCGGCTCGGACGCATGACCATCATGCGCGCCTACGACTCCGTCCCGGTCGACGACTGCCGCCTGCGCTTGGCCTATCCCGACATCGCCATCGCGCCGCGCGACGCCGAGACCCTGCA
>JACDEN010000343.1 GCA_013816415.1 Planctomycetota bacterium | reverse complement strand
GCGCGCGGGTGTGGGAGACCAACGTGCTCGAGGAACGCGAGCAGGCGCTCGCGGTGCGCGATGGGGCGGTGGCGCTCACCCTGCGTCCGTGGCAGGTGCGCACGCTGCTGGTCGCGCCGGCGTAGCGCGGCCATCATCCGATAGCGTCAAGATGTGCGTACCGGCACAGGACCGGGCCGCCATCGGCTGGTCACGATCGTCCATCGTTCATGCGCTTCCGTCCGATTGCCCCCAGCTGACGTCGGCTATCATTCGTGGTGGGTGATGGCCTCGTCGATCGCTCGGGGCCGCCCCCGATGGCGATGCCGCCCTGAAGGAGACCGGTCCATGACAGCCATCATCCTGTTCCACGCGAAGTCCTGGGTCCTGGCGCTGGGCCTGCTCGTGGCAGCGGGATCGCTCGCTGCTGCCGAGGCCGCCACCGATGCGGCGGCGGATGCGAAGAGCGTGTTCGAGCGCCGGATCAAACCCATCTTCGCCTCGCCGAAGCCGACGAGCTGCCTCGAATGCCATCTCGCCGGCGTCGACCTGAAGAACTACATCAAGCCATCGTCCGAGCTGACCTTCCGCTCGCTGCGCGACCAGGGGCTGGTCGATGTGAACAAGCCCGAGGATTCGCGCATCCTCGCGCTCATAGGGATGGGTGAAGGGGGCGATGGTGCGCAGAAGCCGTCGCTCATCCACAGCGAGGTGCGCAAGGCCGAATACGAGGGCTTCGCCGAATGGCTGCGCGCCTGCTGCGCCGATCCCGCGATGATCGCCGCAGCCAAGCTGCCCGAACGCGAACTCGCGAAGCCGCCGCGGCCCGATGCGGTCATCCGCCATGCGCGCCGCGACCGCGTGCTCGCCTCGTTCGAGGATCATGTCTGGGCGCAGCGGTTCCGATGCACCGGGTGCCATGCCGCCGACGGCGACCAGGTCGCGAAGCTGGTCGCCGAGCAGGGCGACCGCGATTTCCTGTGGATCAGACCCGAAGGCGCAGAGGCGACCATGAAATACATCATCGCGCAGGGCCTGGTCGACACCAAACAGCCCGAGCGCAGCCTGCTGCTGCGCAAGCCCGCCCTCGAGGTCAAGCACGCCGGAGGCAAGAAGCTGGAGATCGGCGATCAGGGCTACAAGGAGCTGCGGGCCTGGATCGAGGAGTACTCGCGGACCGTCACCGACGGATACAAGACGGTGAAGGATCTGCCGCCGGCCCCGACCACCGTGCACGCGATGACCGACATGTGGCTGAAGATCACCGATACTCCCGGCGCCTGGGGCGACAAGCTGCTGCAGGTGGACATCCATGCCTCGGATGGGAAGGGCGGATGGGCGCAGGATCCGATCGCGACCAGCGACCGCGCGGTGTTCTCCAACGGCAATCTCTGGCAGCACGTGCTGACCTGCGTCGCCCCTGTCGGCTCGGAGCAGGCGAAGGGATTCGCCAACGCGGAAAAGCCGAAGCTGCCCGCGGGAAAATATCTGGTGCGGGTGTATGTCGATCTGCGCAGGAAGCTCGAGAAGGATTGGCGCGCGCGGCTCGGAGCCGAGGACCTGGTCGGCGAGACCGTCATCGATGCGTCGTGGGCGACGGGTTACGGTTCGATGACGACGATGACCGCCGGCGCCTTGAAGAAGGCGCGGTGATCGCTCGATCGGCGTTGCCCCGCGGATCCGGCGACTGACCCGGCGGGCCCTGATTCCGTCGGCGGCGGCTCGAGCTATCGTTTCCGGAAGCCCGCCCGGAGGATCGCGTTGGAATTCCTCAGACTGCATCGTCCTCGAGCCTCGTCGCTCATCGTTTCGAAGGCCATCCAACTCGTCTCGGAACCGTTCGCGAGCATCGGCCCGAGGGTGTGCGCCTGGTACGAACTGCATTATGTCATCGAGGGCGAACTCTCCTGCGACGTCGATGGCGAGGCGCACACGCTCGGTCCCGGCAACCTCCTGGCCTGCTGGCCTCGCCAGCGCCTGACCCTCACGCACTGGAACAAACGGCGCAGCCTCACCTATTTCCATTGCCACTTCGCCTGCCATGACGCCGCGGTGCGGCGATTCCCGGATACGGCAGACGGGAAGGCGGCGCTGCGGCAGGACATCGATGACGTCGGGCCGCGCAGCGTGTATCTGCCGCAGCGCCTCGCCATCGACGACGGCGCAGCGCTCACCGAAGGGTTCACGCGCCTGATGGCGCATCAGCGGAGCGATGGCCCCGGCAGCGAGATATCCGCCGAAGCGCAGATGCAGGTGCTGCTGCAGGCCATCAGCAGGCAGGTCCTCGCGAACGCCCTCCACGTCGGGGAACGGCGCCATCCCGGCGTCCGCGACGTCAAGGTCGCACGCGGCATCGAATACATCGCCCGCAACCTCCATCTCGCGCTGTCGCTGCATGACGTGGCCGCCCACGTGCGCTGCAATTCCCAGTATTTCGCCCGGATCTTCAAGGCTTCGACGGGATCGAGCGTCGGAGCGTACATCCGACGACGGAAGATGGCGGTGGCCAGGCAGGCGCTGCTCGCGAGCGGGATGACGGCTGCGACCGTGGCCGCCTCGGTGGGATACCGCGACCCCTTGTTCTTCAGCCGCCAATTCAAGATCGAGGTCGGGGTCAGTCCGCGCGACTATGTGGCCATGAACCGGAGATGAGTCCGCCGTGATAGTGGGATCAGCGGAAGGTTGAGATCGACGACCACCAGATCCGGCATGTGCTCGAGCGTGAGCCGCACGGCGCCACGGCGCCACCGTCGGACAGCCAGACCGGGTTGGTTGGAACGTGTTGCTCCGCTGAAGCGTCCAGTCCCGGCTTTCCCGGCCGCGGGGCCCGCCACTATGAGAGCCATGAACCTCGACAGCAGCATCGACACCAGAGCCTTGGGGAAGGTTCCCGAGGTCACGTTCATCTTCTGGATGATCAAGATCGTCGCGACGACCCTGGGAGAGACCGGAGGCGACGCGGTCACCATGTCGATGGATCTCGGCTATCTGGTCGGAACCGCGATCTTCGCTGCGCTCTTCCTGGTCGCGGTCAGCGGACAGATCGCCGCCAACCGCTTCCATCCCTTCCTGTACTGGGCCGTGATCATCGCGACGACGACGGTCGGAACGACGCTGGCAGATCTGCTCGACCGCTCCCTCGGCATCGGCTATGCGGGAGGCTCCTCCATCCTCTTCATCCTGCTGATGGCGACGCTCGGCCTGTGGCGATGGTCGCTCGGATCCGTCTCGGTGGAATCGATCACCACCCGCACCGCCGAGATGTTCTACTGGGCGACCATCCTGTTCTCGCAGACCCTGGGAACCGCGCTGGGCGATTGGATGGCGGATGACGAGGGCGGGCTGGGCATGGGTTATGAAGGCGGAGCGATCGTCTTCGCCGTGGGCCTGGCGATCGTCGCGGCCGCCTACTTCTGGACCCGGCTACCGCACACCCTGCTGTTCTGGGCCGCGTTCATCCTCACCAGGCCGCTCGGCGCGACGCTCGGCGACCTGCTCGACAAACCGATCGCCAGCGGCGGACTGGCCCTGAGCCGGTATTCCGCGTCGGCGGCCCTCGCCGTGGTCATCCTGGCGTGCGTCTACTGGCTGCCCCAGAAGGCGAGCCGGCATCGCGCATAGACCCGCGCGCGCAGCGGATGCGTCGGCGTGCTGCTGGCCGCCATGCCTCCGTGGAATCACCCCGATTTCTCATCATCTTCTCATCCTACCGGGGTAGGATCGGTCATCACCGCGGGTGGTCCACCCGCCAACCAAGGAGTCTCCATGGCGTTCCGCTTCCAGAATCCACGCATCCTCGCCACCGCGCTGCTGTGCGGCGGCCTGCTCGCCTCGAGCGCCTTCTGCGAGGACACCGAGGAGAAGGTCACCGAGGCGCAACTGCCCGCGGCCGTCAAGGCGACGCTGGTCCAAAAAGCCAACGGCGCCGTCCTCAGCGATTTCGAGAAGGAGACGGAGCACGGCAAGACCGTCTACACCGCCGAGATCCCCGGCAAGGACCCAGGCACGGTCATCGAATTCAAGGTCGCCGAGGACGGCACCTTCATCGGCCAGAAGACCGAGAAGCAAGACGCCGATGACAAAAACGGCAAAGACGACGAGAAGAAGTAGGAGCGGAACCCCGGAAGGGAAGCCGATAGCCCGGCACGAACACGATGTTCGTGCCGGCATTTTCGTCTGCGATCCGTCTGAGATCCGCCTGAGATCCATCTGAGATCCCCTCGACCGCCGAGTCCTGGTCGCGTGATAAAATGGGCGAAGCCCATCACGCGATTGTCTGGCTGGCACCCAGCCAGACAAAAGGACGACAAAGGTCGCGGGGGCCCGGGGGCG
>JACDEN010000342.1 GCA_013816415.1 Planctomycetota bacterium | reverse complement strand
GGCGCGGAGCGAGGCACCCGTCGTGGTACCAGTATCCGTAGTCCTGGTGCCACTCCCAGGCGCCGCCGACCCGCGGCTCCTTGCGCATGATCTTGCTGTGCCAGTGGTAGACGTCGTCGCGCAGCAGCATGCGCGCGCCGGTGACGATGCGGACCGAGCGAGTCACGGCGCCAAAGGGATCCTCGCCGGCGTCCGTCCACAGCGACAGCGTGCTCGACCGGCCCTCGGCATCGGGCATGTCGGCGACCGGCCGGCCCCCGGCTTCGGCGGCGGCGATCAGTGCCGCGACCTCGTCGGGGCTGAACAGTCCGGGGACCAGGCACGAGCCGTCGCGGTCGAAGGCCTGGACATGATCGGTGGTGAGCATGGACGTCTCCGGGGTATCTGACGGATCTCCCGCCATCCTACCGCTCGCCGACCGCCGTTGGCAATGGAGGCTGCCGACCAGACCTGGACGATTCCGACATTCCGATTCCACCGTCAGGCCGAGCGCGCAGGCTGGGCGCATGGCCACCTTCCTCGGCATCGGCATGATCCCGACCGGCTGGATGTCGTGCGCGAGCCATCGCCACGACTGCTGGGAGATCGTGCTCTACCTCGAGGGCCGGGGCGCGATCACGGTCGGCGACGAGGCGGTGCCCTTCGTCCCCGGCACCATCGTCTGCCTGCCGCCGCGCATCCCGCACTTCGAGCGCGGCCAGATCCCGTACCGCAATTACCACCTGGCGTTTTCGGGCTTCGCGGCTCCGGTGACCGGAGTTCCGCGTCTGCGCGACGACGAGCACGGCAGCGCGCGCCGGGTGTGCGAGCTGCTCCACCGCGAGATCCGGCTCGGCGCCGATGGGTGGCGCGCGGTGTGCCAGCACCTCGGCGCCGCCTTCATCGACCTGGTCGAGCGCGGCGCGCGACCGGCCGCGGCGTCGGCGCCGCTGGTCGACCGGCTGAAGGCGGTGCTCTACGAGCGCCACCGCGAACCCGGCTTCGGCGTCGCCGCGGCCTTGGCCGAGATGCCGTGCACGCCAGACCACGCGCGCCGCACCTTCCGCGCCGCCACCGGACGGACGCCTCTCGAATTCCTCACCGACCTGCGCCTGGCCGAGGCCGAGCACCTGCTCGCGTCCGGCAGCACCGTCGCCGAGGCGGCAGCGCAGGTGGGCATCGATGATCCGTATTATTTCTCGCGCCTGTTCGCGCGCCGCTTCGGCATCAGCCCCTCGCGCTGGGCCGCAGCAAGGGGACGCGGCCGGGGGCGTGGCACAGCAAGGTCGACGCCGGGGAGGTGATCCGGCGGAGAGCGATGGGTCCGACAACAGGCCAGAGCTGCCAAGCGCCGAGAAGAGCTGCTGCCAGCACCGTCACGTCGAGCACAGATATGCGGAATCCCCAGGTGCGCGTAATGCCAGCACGGGTGACGGTTGGCATGCCGGTCAGTCCACCGAGGTATCGCGTTGGAGATCCACATCGTGCATCAGCGGATCCCGAGAGGGCAGCCACCAGTCGGGAACAGTCCGCTCGCCATGCCAGGAGGCGAGGATGCCGCCGATGATCGCCGACGTCGTATCACGATCACCCCCAGCCGCGACCGCCGTCCACAGCGCGCTGAAGTAATCGGTCGGGTGTCGTGCCACGATCCACATGCACAGCGGTATGGTGTCCGACGAAACGACATGGCTGCCGTTTCCGAGAGCCGATACCGCGGTGCGGACATCGTACGAGAGCGCCAGCGACCGCGCCCGTTCGATGCCGCTCCGGGTGTCGCCCACCGGGGTGAGATCGAGTACCGCCGTGAAAAATTCGTCCGCAGCGGTGAATGGAGCCCGTGCACCGTAAGCTGCGGCGACTGCGACGGCGATCGCGCCCGCCTGTCCGTCGGGATGCGCGTGGGTGACCTCGGCCGACCGCCGCGCCTGCTCGCACACCAGCGCCAGGTCGTCGGCGAAATAGGCTCCGATCGGCGCGACGCGCATCGCCGCTCCATTGCCCATCGAGCCGGCGCCATCGAAGCACGCCCGCGAGGCCTGCTGCCAGGGTATGCCGCTGCCGATCGCCCGAAGGATACTGTGCGCGGTACCACCGTACCCGCGTTCAGGATCTGCGGCGTAGCGCCGCGCGAAGGCGAGCGCGAGCGCGTCCTGATCGATCGTCTGATGACGGTCGAGGACATCGAACCCTGCCAGCGCCATCTCCGTGTCATCCGTGTAACGCCATGGTGGCGGCGGGGTGCGGCCTTCCTGCGCCCATTCCGCCGCCGATGGGCGGAAGAAGCATTCACCGAACGCATCTCCGACCGACAGGCCGACGAGGGCGTGATGCGCGCGCAGCAACCGGCTGCCCTGGTCCGACGGGACGCTGTGAGTCTTGTCTGCGCTCATGGCCGATTCCCAACCAGCCACATCGCCGCATAGACTTTCGGATCGATGAGAAGTCCCTGTGCCGAGCGCTCAGCCAGCCACGTCCTCGCCTGCGTGAGCGCCACCAGATGGACGATGATATCCTCCCCCTCCACGCCACCGCCGGCACCGGTGCGCACCGCTGCGCGCGCATGGATGAGGGTGACGACTTCATCGCTCATCCCAGGAGACGTCGGAAAGCGCGCAACGACCGAGAGGTCGTCGCTGGCGTAGCCGGTCTCCTCCATCAGCTCGCGCCGGCCAGCTTCCACCGCCGGTTCGCCGGCGTCGGCGCCGTCGCCGACCAAGCCCGCGGGCAGATCGATGACGCGGGCGCCGACCGGGATGCGCTGCTGCTCGGTCAGCACCAGCTCGTTGGATGCGGTCACCGCGATGATGGCGACCACGCTCGAGCAGGTCCTGCGCTGCGCGAATTCCCAACCGCCCCTCTGGACCAGCCGCAGATGCCTGCCTTCAGCGATGGTGGTCGAGTGGCTCATGGGTTTTCCGATCTGCGGTCACGCGGAACGGTGGTCATCGCGCCTTCCTGTATGTGAGCGATCCCGGCCACGGTCGCGATCACGCATCCGGCGGCGCGCATCTCGGTGAGCGCACGCTCGCCGTCGCCCGGATTGAGATCCACCGCGCGGCAGGCGTCGGCGACGACGGTGGTGCGGAAACCGGACGCCAGCGCGTCGAGCGCGGTGGCCTTCACGCAGTAGTCGGTGGCGAGACCGGCGAGGACGACCTCGTCGACGCCCCGCTCGCGCAGCCACTCGCCCAGGCCAGTGGATCTGCGCCGGCCGTTGTCGAAGAATCCGCTGTAGCTGTCGACCGCGGGATCGGTGCCCTTGGGGAAGACGCGCTGGATGCGCGCGCGGTCGAGGGCGGGATGGAAGTCCGCGCCGGGCGTGCCCTGCACGCAATGAGCGGGCCACAGCACCTGCGCCAGGCCGGCGAGTTCCGCCAGCTCGAACGGCTTCCGGCCAGGATGATTGTCGGCGAAGCTGCCGTGATCGCGCGGATGCCAGTCCTGCGTGGCGACGATGACCTCGCACGCGTCCATCAGCCGGTTCGCGGGCGACACCACCGCGTCGCCGTCGCGCACCGCCAGCGCGCCGCCGGGGCAGAAGTCGTTCTGGATATCGACCAGGATGAGCGCTCGCATGTGCCCTCCGTCAGATTTCGAAGTTGAAGCCCTGCTTGACCAGGGCCCGGTATTTGCGTTCGTCGAAGCGGTACAGCCGCGCGGCGCGGTGCGCCACGTCCTGCTCGACCTCGTCGAGCTCCTCGAGCAGGCCGAGCGCGGTGACCTTCTTGCGGAAGTTGCGCTTATCGAGCTCGCGCTCGAGGATGACCTCGTACATGCGCTGCAGCTGGGTGAGCGTG
Source organism: Planctomycetota bacterium (assembly GCA_013816415.1). Taxonomy (GTDB): domain Bacteria; phylum Planctomycetota; class UBA11346; order UBA11346; family UBA11346; genus JACCZE01. The sequence continues at coordinate 536 of JACDEN010000342.1, read as the reverse complement.
AACTTCGGCGGCAGCAGCTCGAAGCCGATCGGCTGGTAGCGCACCTTGCCCTGCAGCCGCGCCAGGCCGGCGCCGAGGATGTCGTCGTGGTCGAAGGCGAGCTTCGGCAGATCGCTCACCGCGAACCACGCGGCGTTGCGCGCGTCGGTCGCGGCCTGCACGCGGTGATCCATCAACTTGACCAGCGCGTAATAGGCGACGGTGACGATGCGTTCGCGCGGATCTCGACCGACCGCGCCGAAGGTGTAGAGCTGCTCGAGGAAGACCTTGGTCAGACCGGTCTCCTCGCGCAGTTCGCGCAGCGCCGCCTCCTCGAGCGTCTCGTCGAGGTGGACGAAGCCGCCGGGCAGCGCCCACTGCCCCTGGAAGGGCGCAAGGTCGCGCTGGATCAGCAGCACCTTGAGATCCTGGTCGTCGAGGCCGAAGACCACGCAGTCGACAGTGAGCGCGGCGCGGGGATGGTTATAGCTGAAAGGCATTTGTTCCTCAGGGGCTTCGCCCCTACGGCCCTGCGGGCCTACCCCCCGGGCTTTGTC
>JACDEN010000341.1:920-4318 GCA_013816415.1 Planctomycetota bacterium | reverse complement strand
TCGCGCTGGCGACCACCATGGTGACCGCGACGCCGATCGCCTCCAGCGCGGAAGCCTGGGTGACCGAATAGGAACCGACGCCGAAACTCGGTCCGATCGCGGGATGCTCTGGGGTGAGGAGAGCTAGGCGCATGCGGCGTCATAGATCCGTCGATGGTCGGCGATCATGCGTTCGAGGGTGAATCCCGCTGCCCGTTCCAGGCCGCGCTGCGACCAGCGGCGGTGCTCGTTGGCATCCATCGCTACCGCTGCGATCGCCCGGGCCCACGCCTCGGGCTGCGCGTCCTCGACCCAGAGCGCAGCATCCGCCAGGACTTCGCGCATCGCCGGAGACGGAAACGCGAGAACCGGTATCCCGAAGCTCATCGCTTCGAGTGGCGGATAGCCGAAGCCCTCGTACGAGCTCGGCTGCGCGAGCACCCTCGCGTGGGCCAACCAGGCCAGGCGGTCAGCATCCTCGACATAGCCCAGGATTTCGCATCCCGCGGCGACCATGCCCGCGCGGATGCGGCCATCCGGGTCATGGCGCGTCGGTCCGATGTGATACCAGGGCGGCAGACGGTCGCGACCGGCGGTCGCATAGGCGGCACACAGGAGATCGAGGCGTTTGCGCGGCTCGATGGCGCCGATCGACAGCACGTAGGGGCCCACAGGCGCGGCGGCCGGCCGCAGCTGCGCGACCGCATTGCGGACGGCGTAGGGCACCACCTCCAGAGGTCCGGCGTATCCCGCCGATCGGACCTCGTCGGCGCTGAAGGTCGTTGGACAGATGATGATCGCGGCGCGCTGGAGCAGGTTCCGCAGCAGCGTGGCGAACAGTCGCCGCGAACGTCTGGACACGTCAGACCCGATCGAGAGCGGGTAGCAATCCTGCACCGTACCGACGACCCGCCCATTCCAGCCGGGACCAGGGACGGCGATCGTGCTGGTCGAATGATAGAGTTCGGCCCGCAGCGAACCGAGGACGCGTGGGAGACGGAGGAACGCACCGATCCGTCCTCCGACGAAGTCGTACCTGCTGGCGATCGAGCATGCCGAGCGCACGCGCGGGTCGAGCGGACCGCGATGCCCCTGAAAGACGCCCGCCGCCGGAGAACCGACCGACTGCAGGCCGGTCACCAGGTCATGCACGTAGCGCCCGACTCCGGTCCAGGAGCCGCACGCGGGAGAGCAGTCGATCGCTACGCGCATGTGTCCACGACCTCGTCGATGATCTTCGCGAGCGCATCCCTCGACCGGTTCCACGAGTAGCGTGTCAGGTGGGTCGTCAGGGCGCTGCTCGCGGTCCACTGTCCGATTCTCACCCGCAGGCGTTCGAGACCGTTCGCGTCGGACACCGAGAAGTCATGCCAGAGGGCGAAGGATCCCAACACCTCGGGAAGCGACGACAGCGGTCTCGCGACCACCGGCCGTCCTGCGCGCAGGCATTCGAGCGCCGGCAGTCCGAAGCCTTCCATCCGGGTCGGGTACAGCAGGGCGCGGCAATGCCGGAACCACCACACCATTTCCGCATCGGTGCAGTGCGGGATGGTGACCAGCGGCATCCGTCCAGGCCAGGCCGCGCACAATCCGCCCACCGTGCGATCGACGAAGTCGCCGCCGACCACGACCAGGGCGGCGTCATCGAGCGCTGTGGCAAGCGACACCGCGTCTTCGAGTCGTTTGCGGTTCTCGGCCCCGCCGACGAACAGGTAGTATGGACAGGTCGGAGCATGCGTCGGTACCGCTTCAGCCGGTTCCGGAAAGAGCGCATGGTCGACCCGACGGATTCTCTGGACGGAGGGGAAGCGATGGGTGATCCGGCTCGCGGTGTAGTCGCTCGCAGCGACGACGACCGTTGCGCGCTCTACGATCGCGCGGTAGCAATCGATCGGTTGATTCTGGAGCCCGGCATAATCCGCATCGTCGTATGGGATGAGGTCATGGACGACCAGGACCGTCGGCATGCGCGTGGGGCGGTTGACATTGGCAGGAGCAAGGAGGATGCCCGGATCATCCAGCATCTGCTCGAGGTACCATCTCCACGGATAGCGCCGCCTGGGGAACCGGTGCATGACGATCGATCGTCCGGGAAGCGACGACAAGGCCCGGTGGAGTCCGCCGTCCTCGAGCCATGGGGGAAGCAGGAAGGTGTTGGGGAATCCGTACTCGCGCTCGGCCATGGCGACGATGAACCGCGCGATACCGTTCGGATATCCGGAACCCAGCTGGGTGAGATCCCAATAGAGGACTTTCGCCCGTCGTGGCATGTAACTGGATCCTATGTCGGCAGGCGCAGGCGCCATTGGCGCTCGTGACCGACGGCGTCCACCTGGTCAGCCGCGCCCGCATCGATCGACGACCTCACGGACGATCAGGGCCATCCGATCCCGCGATTGCTGCCACGAGAAGCGGGAGAGGTGCGCGCGCAGATCATCCGTCGCCGTCCACCCAGCGATGCGCTGGCGTAGAGGACCTGGGTCCGCGCGCACGGAGAAGTCATCCCAGATGGCGAAATCCCCGAGCACTTCCGGCAGCGAGGAGAGCGGCCGCGCCACCACCGGCCGTCCGCTGCGCAGGCACTCCAGGGCGGGAAGTCCGAATCCTTCCATCCGCGTCGGATACAGCAGCGCGCGGCAATGGCGATAATACCAGGCCAGCTGGGCATCGTCGCATCCTGGTACCTGGATCAGCGGACGCTTCCCCGACCAGGAGCGAACCAGATCGGCCACGCGTCGGCGTCCGAAATCACCTCCGATCACCACCAGTGCGGCGTCATCCAACGAGGACGCGAGTGCGACCGCATCCTCGAGCCGCTTGCGCGGCTCCGCTCCTCCAACGAACAGGTAGTAGGGGTCCGCAGGGGCGGAGGTCGGCTTCGATACGGCCGGTTCGGGAAATAATGCCTGGTCGATGCGCCGCACCGCAGCGATGCTCGGGAACAGGGCTGCGATGCGGCTGGCCGTGTAGTCGCTCGCTGCGAGCACGACGTCGGCGCGCTGAAGCAGCCCGCCATATCGCGACCGGCTCAGATGCTGGAACCGGTGGTATGCCGGATCGTCATAGGGGATGGTGTCGTGGACGACGACGATGGTCGGCATGAGGGTCGGCTCGTGGAAATTCGCCGGCGCAAACACGATCCCGGGCTCCGGAAGCAGCTGGTCCCAGGACCGCTTCCAGAAGAGGTGGCCTCCGGGCCGCTTGCGCGCGATGAGGCACGTGCCCGGCAGATTCGAAAGTACACGGTGGAGGCCGCCGTCGATGAGACGGGGGTGGAGCAGATAGACGCTCGGCAGCGCGAATTCAGCGGCCGCCATGGCGCAGACGAAGCGGCCGATGCCGTCGGGGAATGCCCGACCCATGTGGGTGAGGTCCCAATACAGGCGTTTGGGCTGGACCACTGCCATGCCCGGAATCCT
>JACDEN010000341.1:0-910 GCA_013816415.1 Planctomycetota bacterium | reverse complement strand
GGCAGGGGGCGCCATGGCGGCTCGCGGGCGGCCGCATCACTCGCTGATGTGGGCGACGGGATCTTTCTTCCGCAGAAGACACCTTCGCACCCACAGCAGCTGCTTCACGATCGGCGCTGCCGCCAACCGCTCATAGAGCGTCCGCCATTCCTTGCAGGTCTCCTCGAGGCGGGCCCGGTCGTCGCGGATGTTCCTCTCGTGTTCCTCGCCAATGACCCGTTCATACCGCGAGCGCCAGATATCGCGCTCGGCGCGGATCCGCGCCAGTTCGTCCGCTGGGTTGGCGCCGGACGGCTCCGAGCTCTGAGTCGGTATGCGGTCGACGGCAGGAGCGATCATCCCGTGCGTGGTATCGATCGTCGGCGCAGCGGAACCCACGACTGATGCGCCGACGCGGCGCAGGATCAGGATGATCGAGGTCGTCACCAGGTCGCCGTCGACCAGCAGTTTCAGGTGCGGCTCGCTCTTGTACGGCCAGAAGTCGATGAACCAGTCGTTGGCGAGATTCCCGAGGGAGTAATCGATGGCCTCGAGCTCGAGTCCCGCTTGGGCAGCGGCGCCCTGAAGCACATCGAGATCCTTGCGGCGGAACAGCACCGTTCCGCCCGAAACCCAGGTCTTGGCGTTGGAGAAGATGTTGTATTCGGTGGTGTGGACCGCCCATCCGCCCGGTTTCAGGCAGGCCGCCTGATTGAGGAGGAAGCGGATGCCCGCGTCGATGGATCCGAGATGCTCGAGCGCGCACGACGACCAGGTGAAATCGAAACCAGTGAGGTCCTTGGCGATCGCGTTCATATCCTCGCCGCGGAATCGGACGTTGCGGTCGAAGACATCGGGGGACAGATGCCCTGATCATTGAGCGAGGCGAGATCCCCGGCGTGCTGGTTGGATTGCGCCCACGCTTCCGCCG
>JACDEN010000340.1 GCA_013816415.1 Planctomycetota bacterium | reverse complement strand
GCCATACGCTCGACGCATGGCCGTCCCCGACCTGTCGCCCCATTCGCTCGCCAGCCTGCTGGCGATCGCCGAGCACGGCTCGGTCAGCGCCGCCGCGCGCTCGCGCGGACTGACCCAGCCCTCGATCAGCCGCCAGATCCAGGAGCTCGAACGCCAGCTCGGCGCCCACCTGGTCGAGCGCACCTCGCAGGGAGCCCGTCTGACCCCGGCGGGCGAGATCCTGGCCGAGGGCTCGCGCGAGATCCTCAGCGGTCTGGCGGCCCTGCCGGAAAAGGTCCGCGGCCGCCAGGGCGAGGTCAGCGGCAAGGTGCGGCTCGGCACCGTGGATTCGATCGGCATCTACACCCTGCCGCCGGTGCTCGCCGGCTTCGTCCAGGCCAATCCGCGGGTCGACGTCCAGGTCACCTGCCTGCCCAGCGGCCAGCTGATGTCGATGCTGCTCGACGACGAGATCGACGTCGCCATCGGCACCACCGAACATCCCAAGCTCACCTGCGAACGGCTGTTCCAGAATCCGCTGGTGGTCGCCTATCCCAACGGCCTCGCCAAGGACCAGATCCCCGAGACCATGGCCGACCTCTCGCGCCGCCGCGTCGTCACCTTCGCCAAGGGCCTGACCATCCGCACCCTGCTCGACAGCGCCTTCGAGAAGGCCGCCCTGCCGTTCAATCCGGTGATGGGCCTGACCAACGTCGAGGTGATCAAGGCCATGGTCCGCTCGGGCCTCGGCCTGGGCATCATCCCCGACGGCTGCGTCCAGGGCTTCGAACTGATGAGCAAGCCGATCCGCGACCTGACCGTCGCGCGCACCATCCGATTGATGCATCGCCCGCACCCGCCGTCGCTGGCGGTGCAGAAGATGATCGGGTGGTTGCGCAAGCTGCGGAAGGCGATTTGAAGACTGTTCTGAGTCCTGCGTTCTGGGTTCTCGATCGGAGCAGGATGAAGGATTGGACCGTTCTGGGTTCTGAGTTCTGAGTTCTGCGTCTGGAATCATCGATCAATGGGTCAATGGCGCGGTGCCTGGTGAGTAACAGAACCGAGAACGCAGGACTCTTTTGAACCGTTCTTGGTTCTGCGTCGGGCATGTGCATGAGTGGCGTGGTGCCTGGGAGTCCCAGAACAGAGAACGCAGGACTCAGAACCTCTATCTCCCCTTCTCCCCTTCTCCCCTTCTCCCTTCCTCCCCTCCTCCCTTTCCCCCGGCGCGTCTCCCCTACGATGCGCCCAATGACCGCCGAGGTGATCCCGACCGAGCACGCCGATCCATCGGAAACCGACAGCGTCGACATCGGCTACACGGTCACCGTCGAGTCGTTCTCGGGGCCGCTCGACCTGCTGCTGTACCTCGTCCGCCGCGCGGAAGTCGACATCATCGACATCCCGATCACGCTCATCGCCGACCAGTTCATCGCCACCGTCAGCGCGTGGGCGGACCTCGATCTCGACGTCGCCGGCGAATTCATCCTGATGGCGGCGTCGCTGCTCGAGATCAAGGCGCGGCTGATCGCGCCGCCGCTCGCCGGCACCGAGGACGACGAGAGCGATGACGAGATCGTCGACCTGCGCACCGGGCTGATCGGCAAGCTGCTCGCGTACCGCCGCTTCAAGGAGGCGGGCATCATGCTGGGCGCGCGCGCGGATGAGCAGTGTCTGCACGCGACCCGCCAGCTGCGCGAGGACATCCCCGAGGATCCGACCGAGGCCGAAGGCATCGACCTCGAGAACGCCGATCCGTACGCCCTCGCCAGCTCGTGGGAGCTGGTGCTCAAGCGCATCAACGGCCTCGGCCCGCGCACGGTGATCAGCGACAACTCGCCGCTCGAGGTGCGCATCACCACCCTGATCGACGCGGTACGCTCCAACGGCACCGCCAAGCTGAGCTGGCTGTTCGCTGCGGATCCATCGCATCTGGCCCGGGTGACCACGGTGATGGCGGTGCTCGAATGTTCGCGCCAGCGTTTCCTCGAGGCGCTGCAGTTCGAGCAGTACGCCGACGTCGACCTGCGCTTCCGTCCCGAGGACGAGCGCACGATCACGCGCATCGACTTCCCGCCCGAGGAATCGCAGCGTCGCCGGCGCCGTCCACCGCTGGCGACCTGGCAGCCGCACCCGGACGCGGTGCTCGGTTCCGACGAGGCCGAGGGCGACGATGAACCGCAAGAGACCGACGAGCAGCGCTTCATGCGCGAGCTCGAGGAGGTGTGCGCGGTCGACGCGGTGCTCGCGGTCACCGCCGACATCGAGCGCAGCTTCGCGGCATTCCTCGCCGAGCGACGGGGCGAGCCGCTGCCGGTGGCGGTTGCGGTGGCGGTGGACCCGGCGCCCGTCGGAGCGGTCGCTGCGTCATCCCCGCAGCAGGCGGTGGAGCGCGCTGCGATGCCGGCTTCTGTCGACCCGATCGCAATCGCATCGCCCGCACCCGCGTCCGCGCTCGACGCGATCGCACCGCCGACACCGACGGTCGAGGCCGAGCCGGTCGTCGCATCACTTGCCGAACCAGTTCCGCAATCGCTTCCGATTGCGCTGGAGGTCGCGAGCGCGGCCGGAATTCACGGCGTCGCTGAGGTGCAGCCGGCTAAACCATCCGCGCCCATCGCGGCGCCGGTATCCGTCGTGGAACCGGCGCAGCCGACCGTGGTGACCGTGGTGACCGTGGTGGAAGCCGCAGTCGATCCGGTTCCCGCATCCGCCAGCGACGCCGCCGCTCCGGTCGACGCGGTCATGGACGGAAGCGAGTCGACCTCCGCCGCTCTGGCGGGTCAGCGTGCGCTTCCGCTCACGGTCGATGTGGTCGAAGCGGAGCCGATCCCACCTGCCGCGGTGGACGTTCCCTCGGCGCAAGCCGTCGACCAGGTGGAGGTCGATCCACCGATCGCACTTCCCCCGCTGGCGGAGGTGCAGGGCGCCATCGCTGCGGAGTTCCCCACGATCCGCGACCACTCGCCAGCAGCGATCGTCGAGCCCGTTCCGAGCGACCAGTCGGCGATGACAGCGGATTTGGCGCGCGACGCCGCTCCGCCAATGGCGCCCGCGCCAGCAGCTGTCTCGTCGGTCGCAAACGAGCCGGAGCCGGAGCCGGAGCTCGAGCCGAAGCTGCAGCTCAAGCCAGAGCCGGAGACTGAGCCGGAGACTGAGCCAGAGCCAGACGACGAACCCCAGACCGCCATCGCCCCGGTCATCCTCACCGCTCTGCCGCCGCAGCCGCTGTCGCACGCCGCCAACGTGATCCGCGCGCCGCTGCGGGAGGCCACCGTCGCGACCGAATCAGACGATGGGGTTCCTTCGCGGATTCTCCCGCGCATCCCACCTGCGAATCCGTCGCGGCATCGCATCCTCCCCCTGGTCGCGACCCTGACGGCGATCACGGTTCTCGGGATGTGGCATTACACGCGCACGCGGCCAGCCTTGGTCGCACCGGCGCTCGCCGTCGATGCGCCCGTGGAAGCCGTGATCACTTCCGCCACGGTTGCTGAACCATCGGCGCCGGCGGTTCCGGCGGTCGACCCCCAGACGACCAAGATGTCGCAGGTCCCCATGCTGCTGGCCTGGAGCGAACGGCTGTCGCTGGCGGACGCGTATCCCGATCTGGTCTCGTGGTGCGCGGCGGCGTTCGGAGACGGCGACCTGCCGGCGTTCGCTCCGCCCGTGCGCATGGAGCTCGATTTCACCCAGGCCGCGGCGCCGATCGTCGTCGATCCCGCACCCGATGTACCGGCTCCGCCGCCGCCCACGGCACCCCTGAGCAGCCTGTCCGAGTGGTGCTCGCGCCTCGCAGCCGCGACCGATCTGCTCGGCTTCGCCGACGCCATGCGCGACGTGCCGCGTCCGATGACCTTGACGCCGTCCGAGATCGGGCCGCCGGCGGATTCCTCATTGCCGGAACCGGCGCCAGCGACGCCCGACGTCGTCGACGCGCAGCCGACCGCACCCGTTCCGGCGTTTCCATACCAATCCGCAGCGATGATGAGTCCGGCCGCCTGGGCGGTGCTGTGGGCGTGGAACGACGAGGCGCCGATCGCGCCCTGACCAGGGTGGTCAGGGATGCGCGGGTACTGGTGCCGGTGAGGGTGCCTGATCCGCATCCTGCAGCGCCTGCAACTGCTGATCGAGCGGCGTCGGCTTGGCTCCGGAATCGCTGGTCGCCGCCTGTTCGCGCAGCGTGTCATGGGCGGGATCGGTGTTGCGCAGCATGACCTGCATCAGCGTCCCGAGCGCATCGCTCATCACGCCGAGCGATTCCTCGCCGGCCTTGATCGCCGCTTCGGGATCGTCTCCGTCCTGCTGCTCCTTAATCTTCGCCTGCGTGCGCTTCACGCGTTTGTTGAG
>JACDEN010000339.1:525-4329 GCA_013816415.1 Planctomycetota bacterium | reverse complement strand
TCGACTGGCTCACTCCCGATGGGCTGAAGTCCTGGGGCGATACCCGCACCATCGTCATGGGCACCGACGGCTACATCGAGCTGCGGCCGACGCTCGATATCACGCGCGAGCCGCACGGCGACCACCTCTTCCTGGTCGACCACCGAGGTGAGCACTACATCAATGTCGCGGGCAAGGTCGGCGTCCCCTTCTATGGCCGTTTCGTCCGCGACTGCCTGGACCGCACCGAGACGGCAATGACGCAGGCCCACGCCCTGCGGGCCGCCGAACTGTGCATCCGCGCGCAAAAGCAGGCCGTGCGCGTGCTCTGAGGTGTTCCCATGGGGGAGGTTTGCCCGTGCACCCGATCTGGTGTACCCTACCCTTGGAAACCCATGCTCGGCTCACGCAAATCCGGCAGACTCAAGATCGGCGACGTGGCGGCGAAGCTGGTCGAGCACTGGCGCGGCTTCTTCAACCGCTTCCGCCCCGACGAGCAGGAATTCGAACTGGTCAACTACCGCGAGGACGCGGCAGCGATCGAGCAGACGCTGGCGGCCAACCGCAAGGAACCGCCGGATCCGGCGACCTGCGTGGCCATGCTCGACCTGCTCGAGAGCTTCTCGGAGCGGCGCCACCAGGAGCAGAACCAGCGTCTGAACGAGCTGATGGACGTCTGCGACCAGCTGCGCATCCGCCTCGAGACCAGCGAGCTCGAACGCTCGCACCTGCAGGACGAATTCGGCCACTGCATGGCGATCGCCAAGGCGGCGATGGAGCGGCATTCACTCGGCGAGCCCGAGGGGCTGACCCATGCGCCGCGGCTGCACAATCTCTTCAACCAGCTGCTCGAGCACCTCGAGCCGCATGCCAGCCGCGTCGACACCAAGGTCTACCGCCGCAAAGTGTCCGAGGCCGCCGAGGACAACGTGGTCGATCCGCCGTCGCTGTTCGACTACGACCGACTGCGCCGGCTGTTCCGCAAAAGCCGGTAGCCGAGGTCACGCCGTCACCGGTGGTGGGCGCGGAAGAAGCACCAGATCGCATCGCAGGCGTCGAAGTCGCGGCTGGTCCGGCCGATGATGCGCTCGGGCAGGTACTGCAGGCCGCCCGCCCACGTGTGCCCGCCACTGGCGATGGTGTAGACGCAGAGCTCGACGAGGTGATGCATGCCTGTGATACCGGCGCATCCGCCCGCAGTTACCTCAGCCGTTGGTCCTCAGGCCGAACGAATCGTAGCGCAGCGGCTTTCCGGCCGCGTAAGCGGCGGCCGCCTGGTTGTCGGCCAGACGGTTGAAGTGCTTGTTGTTGTTCTTGACCACGGTCACCGTGCGCATCGCCTGGGTGACGTTGCCGTGGTCGTCGGTGGCGGTCAGGATGATCAGATACACGCGGCCATCGCCCGCATTGTCGCGCTGCGCACGCAGGGACAGCCCGCAGAGACGGCCGGAAGCATCATACGCCGCGCTGGCGTCGATGTCGCTGCCGACCTGCTCATCCTGCGTGACCGACACCGCGACCACCACTCCACCGCACGCGTCGGACACCTGGTACGTCAGGCCGATATCGACGAAGCGATCGGTGTGAGACAGGATCCGCGGCGTCGCCACCGTGACGGTCAGCAGCGGGGCCGTCGTATCGACGACCTCGACGATGCGATCGACGCGCGCGGCATTGCCCGAGGCATCCGCGACGGCGTAGCTGATGACATAGGTGCCGCAGGCACTGCCATCGAGTCCGTTCGAGACGACCACCTGCGCCGAGATGTCGCCATCATGGTCATCCCGCGCGGTGACGCCCGGGTCGACGAACGAGGAACCGCATTCCATCGTCATGTGGTCGGAACCGCTCAGCGCGATCGCCGGCGCGGTGCGATCGGCCACCACCACCAGGCGGCGCATGGATGCCTGGTTCCCAGCACGGTCGGCGACGCTGTAGGTGACCGTGTAGCCGCCGAGGATCGAGCCATCGACCGCACCGTCCACCCGCACCGCCAAGGACAGGTCTCCGTCGAAGGTGTCGAAGGCGGCTGCGCCCGGATCGATGAACGCGTTCGGCCAGGTGACGATCATCGGATCGTCGCCGAGCAGGGTGATCGCCGGCGCGACGAGATCGACAACCACGATCCGGCGCTGGGTGTAGGCATTGTTGCCGCTCGAATCGGTCACCAGGTAGAAGATCTCGTACATGCCTTCCCTCTGGGCATTCACGATGCCCCAGGTCAGGATGCGATCGCTGATGTCGCCATCGACATCATCGAAGGCCACGGCGCCCGGATCCAGGAAGTCCTCTCCTGTGAGCGTCATGACCTCGGAACCGCGCAGCGAGATCACCGGAGGGGTGGTGTCCTCAGCGGACAGCTGCGTCGCGGCGGTGGCCATCACGAAGGCCGCAAGGAAGACGAATGAGGGCCTGAACCAGGAACCGACGGTGTTGGCGCGGGTCGGTGCGATCGTGGGGTTCATGTGCTCGGCCCTCCGAATGCGGCGGTGGCGCCGGGTGGCTGGCGGGACAGCGATCAGGCGCGGGTCGGGGTCGTTTCCAGGAAGCAGATGCGAAGGTGATATGATTTCATGGCAGTTCCGCTCATCCCAAAATCGTGTTGATGCCAGTAGCCGGGATTTTCGTTACCCATGTAATAGCGATGGGCGGTCTTGTCTGTAGCCGAATGCCGATCGGACAAAAAAGCCGTGTCACTCGAAAGACAAATGTTGTCGCTGTCCGCAGTGAAATGACCGGTGATTCCAGTGGTTTACGGAAATATCTGAGCAGCGGTTGCATCTGTGCCGATCGCGTAACGCGCCTGCATCGATGCCAGTTTCCGCAACGCTTTCACTGAAAAGCGAACACGTCGCAAATATGAAAAACCAGCATATCGACTTATGGAAATCTCACTTTGGTACGATGGGGCACGTGGTTTCGAACTGACAGCGTGTTAGGGTGCGCGCATGGCGAACGACGTCCTTCCCACACGAGCTCTCGGTCGCACCGGGCATGCGGCGACGCTGTTCGGCCTCGGCGGCGAGGGCGTGCTGCGCACGCACGGCCGCGAGGCCGAGGCCGCACAGGTGATCGAACGCGCCCTCGAACAGGGCGTGAATTACTGCGACACCGCGCCGGCCTACGCCGGCAGCATGGACTACTATGGCGCGGTGCTGGGTTCCCGTCGTGCGCGCGTGTTCCTCGCCTCGAAGACCCACGAACGCACCTGCGACGGCTCGCTGCGCCTGCTCGACGACAGCCTGAAGCGGCTGCGCACCGACCACCTCGACCTCTGGCAGCTTCATGATCTGCGCACCCGCGACGACCTCGATCGCATCTTCGCGCGCGGCGGAGCGATCGAGGCGCTGACGCGCGCGCGAGCCGATGGCCGCGTGCGTCATCTCGGCATCACCGGCCACCACGATCCCGCGATCCTGGTCGAGGCGATGCGCCGCTTCGACTTCGACACGCTCCTGGTCGCGCTGAATGCGGCCGACACTCATCGTTTGCCGTTCGCTTCGACCGCGCTCGCCGAGGCGGCCCGACGCGGCATGGGCGTGATCGCGATGAAGGTGGCGGCGCAGGGAGCGCTGCTCGGACGCGGCGGCCTGACGATGGACGAAGCGATGGGCTATGCGCTGTCGCTGCCGGGCGTGACCCATGCGATCGTCGGCTGCACGACCGTCGCCGAGGTCGACGACAATGCGCGCATCGCACGCGCATACGTCCCCTTCGAACCGGCGCGCATGCGTGCTCTCGAAGCACGGACGCGTGCGCGCTCGGCCGATTTCTCCTACTTCAAGAAGTGACCCATGCGCACCATCGATCTTCCCGGCGTCACCC
>JACDEN010000339.1:0-515 GCA_013816415.1 Planctomycetota bacterium | reverse complement strand
CGCCGCCGATTTCTCGTACTTCAAGAAATGATCCACATGCGCACCATCATCCTTCCTGGCGTCCCCCTGCCCGCGTCGGCGATCTGCCTCGGCACCGCCCTGCACGGCTCCACGATCGCCGACGACGACGCCTTCGCCCTGCTCGACATCTTCGTGGAGCGCGGAGGGAATTTTCTCGACACCGCCCACATCTATGCCGCGTGGCTGCCGAACGGACATGGCCAGAGCGAGCGCGCCATCGGCGCCTGGCTGCGCAGCCGCGGTTCGCGCGCGTCGACCGTCATCGCCACCAAGGGCGGGCATCCCTCATGGACCGCGGTGCCGCAGGCCCGCCTGCGTCCCGAGGATATCGCCAGCGATCTCACCGAGAGCTGCGAACGGCTCGGCACCGACGTCATCGATCTCTATTGGCTGCACCGCGACGATCCCGCCGTACCGGTGGACGAGATCCTCGATGCGCTGCAGCGCCTGATCGCGAGCGGCCGCATCCGCGCGATCGGCGCCTCGAACTGGCG
>JACDEN010000025.1 GCA_013816415.1 Planctomycetota bacterium | reverse complement strand
GACTGACCGGCAGGGGTGCGAGGCTGCGCAACGCGCCAGGGACCACCAGGAAGCGCTGCGCGGCCGCGACGCAGCGGCGCGCTCGCTCGCCGGTGACCACGCCGAGGCTCACCGCGAACAGATAGTTCGAGCGCAGCGCATTGTCGGGCACCGCCTTCAGCGCGGGGATGCCGGGCCCGGCGATCAGCACATCGGCGAAATAGCCGCGGTCCTCGAGCCAGAAGCGGCTGAGCGCGTTGGTCGCGCGATCAGCGAGCGCCCACCACGGCTCCTGGTGCTCCTCGACGCGCAGGCGTTCGAGCTGGCGCAGCAGGCGGATCCACAGCACCTGGATCTCGATCGGATAGCCTTCGCGCGGCGTGCCCGCGGGATAGTTGGTGTCCATCCAGGTGAAGTGCGGCGGGCTCCACACCAGGGCGGATGGCTGATCGACGCGGATGCCGTTGGGCGTGCCGGCGAGGTAGCCGACGGCGATCGATCGCAGCACGTCCTTCAGCGTGCGTCCAGCGTCGTCCACCCGCGTCTCATAGGCAGTATCGCCGATGAGCGCGGCCAGGTCCTCGCACACCACCGCGTACCATAAGGGCGCGTCGCTGGTGTCGCGGTTGCCGGCGTCGTCGCCGTTGAGCATGTTCGGCAGGGTGCCGCGGTCTTCGAAGCGGCCGAACACCGCGAGGATGCGCGCGACCTCGTCGCCCAGTCCGATGGCGAGCAGTCCGCGCGCCACGATGAAGGTGTCGCGTCCCCAGTCGAGGAACCACGGATAGCCGGCGATGACCGTGCGTCCGGCATCGCGGCGCACCAGGTAGGCGTGCGCGGCGAGCGCCAGGTCGAGCCCGAAGGGATCGCTGCTGGGAATCCCCGAGCGTTCGATCGCGGCGATGTTGTGCTTGGTGCGCGCGGTGGCGAACTGCTCGATCGCCGCCGCCGCGGGATCGTCGCGGTCGGCGGTGGCCACCAACGTCACGTTCGCGCCGCGCGCGAGCGGCAGCTCGAACCATCCGGGGCTGAAGGCGTCGCCCGAGCCGGCCATGCCGCGGGTGGCCTCGACCGGGTGGCCGATGCCTTCGCACCACTCCGCTTCGTGGATGTAGCGGCCGTGGTCGGCCCACACGCGCAGCGACCGGTCTTCCGCCGGCGCAAAGGCGAAGCCCGCGCGGCCGTCGAGTGGGCGGGTGTGCTCGCGGAAATGCGCGTCCGCGCCCGGCGAGCGCGTGGTCTCGGCGTGGAACGAGCGGTCCTCGATGTCGACGCGCACGATCAGGCGCACGTCGCAGTGGTCGGGAAGATCCTGGCCCCACGCGGGCGGCCCCATCGGGCGCGAGAAGCGCAGCACCGTGGTGTTCGAGCCCTCGAGCATGTCCGCCTCGAGCACGATCTGCACGGTCTGGCCGTCGCCGGCGGCGGCGACGAAATTCCATGAGGCCGGCGGACCGTCCTCGAACGCCGCCAGGTTGTCGGCGTCGACCGGGGTGATGAAGCCGTCGGCGTTGACCCAGACGCGTGCGCGCTTGGCCAGCACCTGGCGATCGCTCGGCGCGCTCGGATGCAGGTTCGCTCCGAGCAGGCAATCGTACTTCGAGTGGATGCTCCCGAGCGCGACCGCCATGCGCGCCATGCCGCCGATGCCGTTGGTCAGCAGCGCGACGCCGTCCTGTGGGCGCGTCGGCGTCGCATTGGGCTTCTCGGCGAGGAAGCGCAGCGTGCCGGAAGCCTGGCGGCCTTCGTCGGTGAAGCGCTCGAGCATCACCGTCGCATCGCCGGAGGCGTCCGACGGAGGGAAGCACGCGACATGGCCCTCGTCGACCAGCAGCGAGCGTACATGGCGCTGATTCGTGCCCTGCAGGAGCGAGGCGCTGAAGGGAACCTTGTCGCGGATCAGCAGCCAGTGGTCGGGCGGGACCGGCAGCACGCGGCCGAGATCGGAAAGGCCCCAGCGCACCACCGCCGGCAGATCCTGGATCTCGCAGGCGCTCTGCAGGGCCTCGAGCAGCCCCATGCGCGCCTGATCGTGATCGAGGCGGCTGATCGCGGACAGGAAGCGCACCGGATCCGCTTTCACCCACGCCGCGAGCGCGCGCCAATCGCACGGGCCGAGCGCCTCGTCGTTGACCATCTCGCGCAGGCAGGTGTACGCCCACGCCGACTGGGCGCGCGTCCAGCGATAGGCTTCGCCGGACAGGCCGATCGCCTCGCCTTGCGCCGCGAGGCAGAATGCGCCGAGCGCAGGGATCGAGAACACCACGGTGCCATCGCCGGGTCGCGTCATCGCTGGAAACCGCTGCCCGAGCAGATCGACGACCGGCTCGCCGAGGCTGACGTAGGTGGCTTCGGACATGCTGACCGAGCGGGTCTTCGCGGTGTCGCTGTTCGCCAGCACCAGCACGCGGTCCAGACCCTCCGCCGAGGTGCGCGTCAGCGCGAGCACCGGCGAGTCGGGCGCGCTCACGCGCTCGAGCACCGCGCCGTCGAGGAAGCACGGATGGTCCGCGACCAGGCGCGTGACCTGCGCGAGCTCGTCGACCAGGTTGTCGGTCGCGCCCCAGTTCATGCCGCGGGCCTGGTGCACCTCGAGCTTCTCAGTGGCCAGCCACTCGACGCCGCAGGTGAAACCATAGGCGCCGCTCTGGCAGGTCAGCGCGGATAGCCGGTTGCGGAACAGCGACCACGGACGCCCCTGCTTGGCGAGCCGGTCATTGTCATGGGTCTCGCTGTAGTGCACCAGCACGCCGAGGCGCTGCCCCTGCGCGATGCAATGGTCGAGATACGAGGAGACCTCGCTCCCCGAATGGTTCTGGAACAGCTCGGAATACGCCCACTGCATGCCGCCCTCGGTCAGCAGTCCGACGGTCGCGTCCCACGCGCCGCCGAGGCCTTCGAGCAGGAACACCGCATCGGGGAATTCCTGGCGGACGCGCGCGGTGATGTATTGCCAGGCCTCCTTCGGCACCATGTAGCCGGCGTCGCAGCGGAATCCGTCGACGCCGCGGCGGCACCACACCAGGAACGATTCGGCGAATTCCTCCCACAGAGCGGGGAAGCGGTTGTCGAGTTCCACCAGATCCGCCCAGGTGTTCCCCCACGCGCCCGGGCTGTGGAACGTGCCATCGGCATGACGTTTGAAGAATTCCGGATGCGCGTTCTGCAGCCGCGAGCCCCAGCCGGTGTGGTTGACCACCACGTCGAGGAATACCCGCGCGCCGCGCAGATGCGCGGCGTAGGTGACTTCGCGGAACTGGTCGACCACCGTCGTGCGCTGATCGAAGACCGCGAGCGCCGGATCGATCTCGGTCAGGTCCTGCGCTGCGTACGGGCTGCCGAAGCGTCCGAAGCGTGCGTAGGTGGTCGGCGTCGCGCACACCGGCAGCAGGTGCAGGATGCGGCAGCCGAGGGTCGAGACGATGTGCGGGATCTCGCGCGCGAGGTCGCGCAGCTTCCCCGACGGCGGGATGATGGTGTAGCCGTGCTTGTCGAGCGCCGCGAACTGGTCGTCGAGCTGGCCGACGCGCGTGCCGCGCGATTCCTTGCCCGGGCCGAACATGCGCACGAAGGCGCAGTAGATGGTGTTGGCGGTGCGGTAGTGGTCGGGATGGACGCTGATGCCGACATCGTCGCCGTCCGGCCAGTGCTGGACGCCCGCGGGATCGACGGCGTAGGGTTTCGCGCGGAACCAGCCGACCTCGGTCAGCGGCAGGTCGAGGACCCAGCCGTCGCGGTCGCGGATCAGCGGGATGTCGCGCCAGGTGAGGCCGGCGAACGTGCGTGCCCCGCCGAGGGTGGCGATCATCTCGTTGCGGGCGGCGTCGGCGCGGCCGAGGTTGGTGCGCAGCAGGCAGCGCCAGCCGTCGGTGGCGCCCTCCATCAGCAGCGAGAAGCGCAGGCGGTCTCCGACGTAGCGCAGCACGCGCTCACCGGCAAAGGGCGACATGGACGGTCTGGGCATCAGCGCTCCGCCGGACATGCTAGTGGCCCCATCGGTGCTCGCCAACCCACCCCTGGCCGAGGTTCATCGGCTGCCATCGGCAATCCGCCGGGCGTCCTTGTGCCTGCCGGCGCATCCTCGACAACAGGTCATGCTGCACGAGATGATGGTGCCACAGGAAGCCGCCGGGACGCGGCTCGATGTGTGGTTGGAGACGCAGCTCGCGGGCTGCACGCGCAGCCTGATCGCCCGCCTGATCAAGAGCGGCTGCTGCTCGGTCGCGCCGGGCGCGGCGAAACCCGGCTATTTCCTCAAGGGCGGCGAGACCGTGGCCTTGGATGTCCCCGACGTCGAGCCGATGGAGGCGGTCGCCGAGGACATCCCGCTGACCATCCTCCACGAGGACGACCACCTGGTGGTGGTCGACAAGCCGGCGGGCATGGTCGTGCATCCGGCGATCGGTCACCTGCGCGGGACGCTGGTCAACGCGCTGCTCGGGCGCTACGGCAATTTCGGCGGACCGGGGGGCGAGCCGTGGCGGCCGGGCATCGTCCACCGCCTCGACGCCGACACGAGCGGTGTGATCTGCGTCGCGCGCACTCCGGCCGCGCTCGCCTTCGTGCAGGAGGCGTTCAAGTCGCGCGACGTGGCGAAGCGCTATCTCGCCCTGGTCGCCGGCAGCCCGCGCGCGGATTTCCTCGAGAATGCGAAATGGATCGGCAAGCATCCCAAGGATTTCCGCAAGCGAGCGGTCTTCAAGGCCGAGACCGAGAACGCCAAGGAGGCGTACACCAGTGTCCTCGTGCTGCACCGCGCTGACGGCTACGCCGTGGTCGAGGCCCGTCCGCGCACCGGACGAACCCATCAGATCCGCGTGCACCTCGCCGATCTCGGCCACCCGGTGCTCGCCGACGGCACCTATGGCCGGAGCCGGCAGTGGCCGCTCAACGCCAAGCCGGACGACACCTCCGCGCTCAGGCGCCACGCGCTGCACGCCTGGACCCTCGACATCCCCCATCCGGCTGGCGGTCGTCTCGTTCTGCAGGCGCCGATCCCGCAGGATCTCGCGCGCTTCGTGCCGCCGAAACTGGTGCCGCGGCCGCGCTGAGGCTGGTTATTTCGCCTCGGTCAAACCGGCGCGCAGCTTCTCGACCGTTCTGAAGTAATCGAGCGCCTCGCCGAGCTTCTTGTTCTCGGGCTCGAGGGCGATCGCCTGCTGTTCGAGCGCGATCGCCCGCTCGGTCATGCCGAGTTCGCACAGGATGCGCGCGCGGGTGTCGATGTACGACGCCTCCTTCGGTTCGAGCTCGACGGCGCGCGCGGCAAAGGCCAGCGCGAGGTCGAGGTTGCGCATCGCGAGATCCTCCTTGGTGGCGAGATCGGCGGCGAGCTCGTTCGCCTGCTCGGCGCCGAGCTGATCGCGCGGCAGCTTCTCGAGGATCGCCCGGAACAACCCCTTGTCCTCCTTCATCTGCGCGATCGCCATGCGCATCTGCACCGCATTCGCATTCACCGCATCGATGGCGAGGATGCGATCGGTCATTTCCAGCGCCTTGGTGAAGATCTCCTCCTGATTGTCGGCGTTGACCCCGCCTTTGACCAGCTCCTGGATGCCGTCCTCGAGCTTTGAGACCTCGCTGTAGCGCTTCGCGTCGAAGGTGCCGGCGACGACATCAGCGAGCGGCTTGTCGAGTCCCATGGGGTGGCCGGCCCACACCACCGTGCCGGCGGCGTCGATGAGGAACGAGTGCGGAATGCCGGACACGCCGTCCATGTAGGTCTGGGACGCCTCCTGATCCATGATGCCGACGTGGTAGTCCATCTCGGCTCCCATCTTTTCGACGAACGGACGGACGGCGTCCTCTTCCTCGCTGCTCAGGCCGACCACCGCGACCTTGTCGCCGTAGGTCTTCTGCAGCTTGGTCAGGTGCGGGATGCCCTTCTTGCACGGGCCGCACCACGTCGCCCAGAACTCGACCACGGTGATGGTCTTCCCGACCGCCACCGGCGCGCCCTTGACCCAGGTGACCTTCTCCAGCGCCGGCGCGGGACTTCCCAGTTCGAGTGCCATGACACGACCAGCGAACAGGCTGGCGAGCAGCATGAGAGAGACGATCGGCAGGCGCATGATGGAGTCCTCGATGGGGCAGCGTGCGCCCGAGACGGCGTCAGTACACGGGAAAATGCGAGTCGTTATTGCGCCCCGGGCGCCGGAGCGAACCATGCGGCCATGCGACTCATCGTCGGCATCGGCAACCCCGGCAAGGAGTACGACGGCACCCGCCACAACCTCGGCTTCGCCGTCATCGACGAGCTCGCGCGCCGCCACCACCTGTCCTCGTGGTCGACGAAGTGGAGCGCCCGCGTGTGCGAGTGGCAGCCGACTGAGGCGCTCGGGGCCGACAAGGCGCTGCTGGTGAAGCCGCAGACCTACGTCAACAAGAGCGGCGAGACCGTGCAGTCGATCCTCGGCTTCTTCAAGGCGCCGGTGAGCGACCTGCTGGTGGTGGTCGACGACTTGAATCTCGCCTTCGGGCATCTGCGGCTGCGCGCCGACGGCAGCGCGGGCGGGCACAATGGCCTGCGCAACATCGAAGCACTGATCGGCAACCATTATCCGCGGCTGCGGCTCGGCATGGGTCCGTTGCCGCCGGGCGCCGATCAGATCGGATTCGTACTGACGGGATTCCCGCCCGAGCAGCGCACCGAGGCCGAGGGCATGATCCGCAAGGCCGCCGACTGCGTCGAATGCTGGATGCGCGAGGGGGTCGCCGTCGCCTGCCGCTTCAACGGACCGCTGGTGCGACCGGAGCCGCCGCCACCCAGGCCGAAGCCTGTGCGTCCACCCACAGGGGGTCCGGAGGGCGTTCCGTACTCTGGGGATCACGGAGAGCCGGAAAAATAGCGACGGCACGTCGCGCCGGCTTTGCCTGATCGCTACCGACGCTGCTGGCGCATGAAGTCCGACGGCGTGATGCCGCTGATCTCGGTGAAGACCTTCGACAGGTGGAACGGCGAGCTGAAGCCGAGCGTGCGCGCGACCGACTTCGCGGTGGCGTCCGGCAGTGCGAGCAGCCGTCGCGCTTCGCGGATGCGCACCCAGCGCACGCGCTCCATCACGGTGGTGCCGGTCTCGGCCTTGAAGCTGTGCGCGAGCGAGGACGGCGACATGTGCAGGCGCTCCGCGAGTTCGCTGATCGACGGCGGACGCGAGAGGTGTCGCATCACCTCCTGATCGACTTTCAGCAGCAGCGCGTGGTTGTGCGTGCGATCCGACCCGGGCGCACGCACCGGCCACGGATCGTCGGGCGAGCCGGCGTGGCCGCGCATCGAGGCGGCGAGGATCTCGCCGAAGATCGACAGCGCGTGACCGCGGATGATCAGGTCCGAACCCGGCTCCTGATGCTGCGCGAGGTCGAACATCGCGTGCACGTGCGGTCCGATGCGCTCCTCGGGATCCAGGAGGACCGTCAGCGGTCGCGACGCGAGCGGCGACCATGGATGGCGGAAGTCGAAGAAGCACCACAGGGCATCGCCGCGGAGTTCGGCATCGGCATCGGTGCGGTGGCGATAGGAGACGCCAGGGGCGTAGACGTACCAGGTGTGGCTGAGCCGGGGATGCGCCGGCAGGGTCGTGCCCTCCACGGCGATCTCGGCCGTGCCTCCGGGGTAGCCGATCCAGTCCATGACCCAGGTCTTCCAGGTGAATGGACCGAACCATTGGCCCCGTGGGTGGGCCGGCGCGTCGCGCCGCGCGTTGCTGAGCCCGACGGAGAAGGCGGGATCATGCACGATTCTGTATGTGTACAGCATGATTCGGGGCGCTGCACGCCATAATCGGGCATATGAGCACTGCCACCCTGCAGGAATCGACCACCTCACCCGTAACCGCGCCCGCCATGCGCACTGAGATGACGCCCGAGGAGCGCTACCTGTTCGATCTCCAGGGATATCTGGTGGTGCCGAACGCGCTGAGCCCCGCGCAGCTGTGCGAGCTCAATGCGATCATGGATCGGCGCATCGCCGACGAGGTGGATCCCGAGGCGACGCAGCACCGCTTCTACTCACCGGACAGCCTGCTGAGCTGGGGCGCCGCGTACCGCGAGCTGCTCGACAACCCGCGCGTCTTGCCGCACATCACCGAGATGGTCGGACCGCACCCGCGCTTCGACCATGACTACGCCGACATCATCCGTTCCGGCCACAGCCCGATCGGAGCGACGCTGCACGGCGGTGGCGCGCCGTTCGACGAGTGCTGCTTCTACACGCACAAGGACGGACGCATCCGCTGCGGCCTGATGGTGGTCGCGTACAACCTGCACGATGTGAATCCCGGCGACGGCGGCTTCGGCGCGGTACCCGGCAGCCACAAGGCGAACTTCCCGTTCCCGGCGCAGTGGCATGGCCTCGACCAGCGCCATCCGTGCGTCACCCCGGTCACCGGTCCCGCCGGGACCGCGATCATCTTCAGCGAGGCGATGACCCACGGCGCTCTGCCCTGGCGCGCCAAGCACGAACGCCGCACACTGTTCTACAAGTACAGCCCCGGATCGATCTCATGGTCGGCGCAGTATTACGACGCGGAGAAGTATCCCGATCTGACCGAGCGTCAGCGCGCGATGCTGGAGGCGCCGAACGCGCGCTACGCGCATCGGCCGCAGGCGAAGAGGGGATAGGTTGGTGGTTGGTGGTTGGTGGTTGGTGGTTGGTCGGAAGTTACCACAAACCACAAACCACAAACCCATCTACCGCTCGTCGTATTTTCGACTCGACCCCTTGAATCGATCGACCGGATACTTCAGCCGCGCCTTCGCAAGCTTGCGCGCGAACGCGGTTGTGAGATCGACCCCGCTGCGGTCCGCGAGCCGCACCAGCAGCGTGAAGACATCGGCCAGCTCATCCGCCCAGTCGTCGGCCTTGTCGGGCGGCACCGCGGGATCCGCATCGCCCTGCCAACGCAGCACCTCGGCGGCCTCACCGACCTCGCCGACCAGCGCCAGCAGCAGATTGCGCGGCGAATGGAACTGCTCCCAATCGCGCTCGGTCGCGAAGGTCTCGACGTCTTTGCGGATGTCCTCGAGGCTGCGGTCGGTGAATGGCATGGTCATCCTCGGGGTGCATGGGCGATGCTCGGGGAACGCATGCCCATGCACGCGTGAAATGGCGGCAGAGCGTGGATCGGATGGCTGGCGGTGCGACATTCCGCTATGGTCACGGGCGAGGAGCCGGCCATGACCATCACGCGCGTCTGGATCGAAGAAGGCTGCATCTGCTGTCAGGCGTGCGTGACCAGCGAGCGACAGGTGTTCTCCATCCCGGACGGCAGCGACAGTGCGATCATCCTCGGCGACGTGCGCCTCGACGGCGTCTCCGATCGCAATGTCATCGCGCGCGGGGATCTCACTGTCGCCGGCACCCAGCTGTCAGACACGATCGAGGAGGCGGCCGAAGGCTGTCCGATGGACATCATTCGCTTCACCACGATTGCCTGAACAGAGCGAGCCACGAGCAGCGCTCGTGGCTCGCGCGACGCTGCCCTGAGAATCGTTACTTCTTCGCGGCCTTCCCGCTGCCGATGCCGAGCACGCGGTGCAGCTGCGCCTTGTCGACGGTGCCGCCGGCGAAATCGTCGAACGCCTTCTTCGCCGGAGTGATCAGGTGCTTCTGGATGAACGGTGCGCCTTCGCGCGCGCCCTGCTCGGGATCCTTGAAGCAGCATTCCCATTCGATCGTCGCCCAGCCCTGGTAATTGTACTTGGTGAGCAGGGTGAAGATCCGTGAGAAGTCGACCTGGCCGTCGCCGGTCGAGCGGAAGCGTCCGGCGCGGTCCTTCCAGCCCTGGTAGCCGCCGTAGACGCCGGTGCGGCCGTTCGGGCGGAACTCGGCGTCCTTGACGTGGAAGCACTTGATGCGTTCGTGGTACAGTTCGATGTAGGCGCAGTAGTCGAGCTGCTGCAGCACGAAGTGGCTGGGGTCGAAAAGGATGCACGCGCGCTTGTGGTTCTTCACGTGCTTGAGCATCAATTCGAAGGTCGCGCCGTCGTGGACGTCCTCGCCCGGATGCACTTCCCACGCGACGTCCACCCCGCAGGTCTCGGCTTCGTCGAGGATCGGCAGCCAACGGCGCGCCAGCTCGGCGAAGCCCTCGTCGACCAGCCCTGCCGGCCGCTGCGGCCACGGGTACATGGTGTGCCACATCAGCGCGCCGGTGAACGACGGCATCGCATTCAGGCCGAGATTCTTCGACGCGCGCAGCGCCAGCTTGACCTGCTCGACCGCCCACGCCTGGCGCGCGGCGGGATTGCCCTGGACCTCCTTCGGGGCGAAGCCGTCGAACTGCTCGTCGAACGCCGGATGCACCGCGACCAGCTGGCCCTGCAGGTGGGTGGCCAGCTCGCTGACTTCCAGGCCGTGCTTCTTCGCGGTGGCCTTGAAGTCATCGCAATACGCTTTGCTCTCGGCGGCCTTCTTCAGGTCGATGCAGCGGCCGTCCCAGCTCGGGATCTGCACTCCCTTGTAGCCGAGCGATCCCGCCCATTTGCAGATCGAATCGAAGGAATTGAAGGGAGCCTGATCGCCCATGAATTGGGCGAGGAAGATGCCGGGGCCTTTGATCATGGTGTTCCTCTGGAGGGGTGGGTGGTGCGCGGTCGGCGGTTCAGTGCGAGATGCCCGCGCTCTTCTTGAGCGCGCGCGCGCCGGCATCCTTGGCGAATTTCTGCGAGTGCTCGACCTTCACCCAACGGCTGCTCTTCGCGGATTCGAGCGAGGCGTCGAGCACCTCCTGGTTGGCGACGCCGTCGGCGAAATCCGGACGGAACGGCTTGCCGCTCTTCAGCGCGACCAGGAAGTCGTAGAGGTGGTTGGTGAAGGTGTGCTCGTAGCCGATGATGTGGCCGTCGGGCCAGTAGTTGCCGGCGTAGGGATGGGCGCCGCCGTTCATGCACATGATGGTGCGGAAGCCCTGGGCGCGCGGCTCGTCCTCGAAGCTGAAGAATTCGAGCTCGTTCATGCGCTCGAAATTCCACACCAGCGAACCCTTGGTGCCGTTGATCTCGATGCGGTTGTAGTTCTTGCGGCCGGCGGCGACGCGCGTCGCCTCGAAGCTGGCGGTGGCGCCGTTGGACATCTTGGCCAGGAACAGCAGCGCGTCGTCGACGTCGACGGTGATGGTGCCTTTGCCGTTCGCCGCCGGACGCTTCTTGGTGAAGGTCTGCTGCAGGCCGCTGACCTCGTCGAATTCCAGCCCGGTGAGGAAGCGCGTCATGTCGATCAGATGCGCGTTCAAGTCGCCGTGCGCGCCAGAACCGCAGGCCTTCGCGGTCATGCGCCAGGTCGCCGGGCCCTTGGGATCGCTCAACCAGTCCTGCAGGTAGACGCCGCGCACGTGGCGCACCTCGCCGATCTTGCCGTCGCGGATCATGCCCGCGGCGGTGGCGGCGGCGGGTGCGCGGCGGTAGTTGTGCCAGACGCCGGTGCGCACCGGCTTGCCGTCGGCGGTCTTCGCCTTGGCCGCGACCACGGTCATCTCGCGCGCCTGCGCGGTGGTCAGCGCCAACGGCTTCTCGCACAGCACGTGCTTGCCGGCTTTCAGAGCGGCGATCGAGAGGTCGTGGTGGCTGTCGTTCGGCGTGCCGACGTCGACCAGGTGGATGTCCTCGCGACCGAGGATGATGTTCAGATCGTTGGCGGTCTCCTCCCAGCCCCAGGTGCGCGCGGCCTCTTCGAGCGGTCCCTGCGAGCGGCCGATCAGCACCTTGCGCCGCACCTCGAAGGGGCAGTCGGCGAAGAAGCGGTTCACCTGCTGGTAGGCGTTCGAGTGGGCGCGGCCCATGAAGGCGTACCCGACGAGTGCGACATTGAGGATGGGTTTGCTGGCCATGCGAAGGCTCCCGGACCGGTGGTGAAGGCCGGTTCTTTTACCCGTGAAAGCGCTTCCGCAAGCTAGGAGTTGGAGAGGAGGGGAGGTGGGGAGAGGGTTCTGCGTTTCTCCGTTCTGCGTTCTCGGGCACACAGCCGATCCGGCAGCGACGCAGAACAGAAAACTCAGGAGTTCGGACGGTTCTGGAACAGTTCTGCGTTTCTCCGTGCTGCGTACTCCGTCAAACAGTCGATTCGGCAGCGACGCAGAACGTAGAACCGAGAACGTCGAACCAGAACGTAGAACCGAGAACGTCGAACCCAGAACGATGGATCAACGCGCCAATTCGGCCGCGTGGTCCGTCCACCATTTGAAGCCGCGCTCGACCGCGTCACGGCGCTTCAGTTCGTTGTCGCGGTAATCGAATCCGAAATCCTGACCGGTGAGGATGCGCACGCAGCGGTCGATGTGCTGTCCCGCGATGTTGCCTTCGAGCGCCATCAGCAGATAGGGGACGCTGGCGGTGTAGTTGAGCTTCACCAGGGCTTCCGCGGCGTAGCGCCGCACACCCGTGTCGGCATCGCTGAGCGCGTCCTGCAGGTTGGGTCCCTGGGTCTTGTCGCCGATGCGTCCGAGACCGATCGCGCACATCTGGCGGACGAGGGGCCGCGAATCATGGATGAGCGCGCGCGCCAGCGTGTCCGCGGCGGGGGCATGCGCGATGGTGCCGAGGTTGGTCAGCGCGCTGCCATTGATCGGCGGATCCACATCCTTGGTCTTGGGCATGTAGTCGCGCGAGGCGGTGGCCTTGATGACGTCGAGCGCATTGAGTGCGGCGATCCGCACTTCGGCGTCCCCGTGATTCGACAGCAGCACGCGCAGCCCGGGAACCGCCGCGGTATTGGCGAGGTGGCCCAGCGCGTGGCATCCGGCGACGAGTTCTGCGGCGGAATGGTTTCCCGCATCCAGGAAGGGCAGCAGCTGCGCGACCGCCATCGGATCATCGAGGCGGCCCAGATCGCCGATCGCTTCGATCCGGCGCCCTTCGTCAGCCGATTGCAGGATGGCGGCGAGCTCCTCGAAATGGCGCTGATAGAGATCGTCGGCCACGCGCGCTGCGGCGAGGATCTTCGCCTCGTCCAGGTCTTCGCACCACGCACAGCCGCCGGCGATGCAGGCGATCAACAGGAGGCGGAGTGTGAGCATGCAGCGGGGACGGTACCGTTGCGCGGCGACCACCCAAGTCCTGGGCGCAGTTGGGCCTATCCGCGTGTGTGAACGCCTGATGGGGCCAGGTCCGGACCCCGGACATCGGTCCTGCCAAACGAAGAAGCCGAGGCGCATGCCTCGGCTTTGTGCGTCATCCCTGGGCTGGGCGTCTGGTCAGGGGAGCGGAATCGGCTTCTGGCTGGTATGGCCGTGGGCGGAACCGGTGACCACTTTCAGGCGCTTCAGCTGATGACGGCCCTGGATGCCCTTGGGCAGCATGCGTTTGACCGCGAGCTGGAGGACCATCTCGGGCTTGCGGGCATGCAAGGTGCCGAGGCTGATCTCGGTGATGCCGCCCATGTAGCCGCTGTGGAAGCGGTACTTCTTGCGTTCGAGCTTGCGGCCGGTGAAGACCACGCTCTCGATGTCGGTGACGACCACGTAGTCGCCCGAGTCGGTCGAGGGGGTCCAATCGGGCTTGAACTTGCCCATCAGGGCCAGGGCGACCTGGGTCGCCAGGTGTCCGAGGACTTTGCCCTTGGCGCTGGTGGCGTACCACTGGCGGTTGACGGCTTCCTGCTTGGCGAACGTGGTCTGCATGGGGAGCCTTGTCCGAATTCGGGTTTAAGCTTGCGAAATGACGAGGAAACCGGCTTCGATCTCTTTGACGATGAGATCGATGCGGTCGTAGTTCTTCTCGGCGGGCGGTTGGACCATCGGCGGCTGGCCGTTGTTCAGTTCCTTCATGCGCCGATTGATGATGGTCACGAAGTTG
>JACDEN010000338.1 GCA_013816415.1 Planctomycetota bacterium | reverse complement strand
GCGGCGAACAGTACGCGCTGCCCGAGGCGGCCGAGCAGCTGCGCCTGGTCGCGCGCAGCGGCAGCGCGGTGGCGCGCGAAGTCTCCGCCGCGGATCCGCTCAACTATCGCGGGATCCTGACGCCGGACGAGCGCGTCAGTCCGTATGGGAGACGGAAGGTGATGGTGGGGTAGGGGGGACGGCGAATATGGATGCCAGTGCTCGGCCGTCGAGAGACAAGGGGATTCGATCATCCGGCGACGGCGGGCACGCACGCGTGAACGAACCGCAGCCAGCTGTGCGGGAGCCGATTGGAAGAGGCCGCGCCGGGTGCGCTCGATCACCTCGCCGGCATGACATCGCCCGGCTGCGCAGTCATAGGCACGGGTGGATCGCGATGTCGTGGAAGCGCACGGCGCACAGCCAGACGCACACGCCGAGGTGACCACGCGTGAGCGGGTCGGGATCGAGGTGGTCGTAGATCCGTTGGTGGTCGACATAGGCGCGGACGCGTCCGGCGACGATGGCGAAGGCGACCTCGTGGTCGACGCCGTAGCGGAACACCGGCACCACCCCCTGCGCGTCGCAGACCTTTCGATACCCGGGGCTGCGGCGGAGGCGCATCCATTCGCCCTCGGGCCCGCGCACCACGGTCGAGAAATACGAACGCCAATGGTCGTCGCCCATGCCATTGGCTCCGCTGCCGAGCTGGCCGAGATACTGCTCGAGGAAATCACCGCCGTCGGGTGAGCCCGCGCACAGCCAGAAATTAAAATTATACGTGTCCGCGGGATCGCGTCCGCCGCTTCCCCAGGCCGACGTGCGGAAGCGCGCTACGAACGCAGGATCCGGAGCGAGCAGACGCACCCGCATGCGCCAGATGAAATCTCCGTGCACCTCGGACTTCAGGAACAGCGACGGACTCCGCTGCAGCCACTCACCGCTGATCGCACCGTCGGCGAACGACCAGCGCCCGTCGCCATCGGCCACGCGCCACAGCGCCGGATCGGCGTAGCCGCCGACGCGGCTGGGGCCGACCTGGTAGGCATCGTCGCCAAGGAGCATCTGGCGTGCGATCATGACGCCGCCGCGGGCCCTGCAAACGGCGACGGCGTCTCTGCGCGGCGCATGTCACCAACGTCGCCACGTCGCCACGTCGCCACGTCGCCAAAATGATCAGCACTACCGGCGTTCGTCGACCACCGAGGCGGTGATCGGCCTGCCCGGGCACCGTCGGTCTGCGCGCCTACGTGCGCGGGAACGGCAGCGTGATGTGGAACGTCGCGCCCTGTCCCGCCGCCGATTCGACCCAGATTCTGCCGCCGTCGCGATCGACGACCATCTGGCAGATCGCACATCCATCGCCCTCGTGCGCTCTTGCGAAGATGAGGCCGGCGGTTAACCCTGCAGCTCAACCACCGAAGGAGCATCCCATGGTCAAAGAGAAGCAGCAGCAGCGCGAAGCCAAGAAGGCGCCCGCGATGTCGAAGAAGGAGAAGAAGGCGGCCAAGGCCGCGAAGCGCGCGAAGTAGATCCGGTCCCGCTGTCGGTGGACGACAGCGGGAGTTTCGCGATCAGTCGGTAGCGTCGCCGCCGTCGAGGAACAACTCGGCGTCGACGTCCTCGAAACTCAGGCGGCCGTCGCGGGCGATGACGGCGATCCCCGAGCCGCGGATCTCACCATGGCATGATCGTCGCCGATGGGCGTCCGGCGCAACCCGGCCGCTCCGGAGGTTCAGCCGGTGGAGGCCGGCGGACCGACCAGGATCACGAATGTCCGCGCATTGTTCGACTCGCGCGCCTCGCTCACCAGGTCCGTCGAATCGATCGTCAGGATGATCGAGTACTCCCCGGCGGTGGTGATGGTGACGGTCTGGAACGCCTCGACCACGCCCCCTGCGGGGATCGCCGGAAGATCGTAGCTGGTGTCCAACCCCAGCGCGGCGCACGACACGCGGTAGCGCGTCGCCGGCACGTCGGTCGTCTTGGTGTTCCTGACCTGGAAATGCACGATGTAGCCCTGGCCCGGCACCATGCAGTGCACATGCGCCTCGCGCGCGTAGAATTCCAGATCGTCGGCGATGCTCGGCGCGCTGGTACCCGGGACGTCGACGATGAACACGTAGGTGTTGTTGCGCTTCCGGGCCTCGACGATGCGGTTGTCGGGATCGATGGTCAGCGCGTAGGTGTGGCGCGCGCCCGGAGCCGCCTCGGTCCAGTCGACATGGACGTCGTGGCCGTCGCCGCCGGTGGCATTGGCCGCGACCGACGGGATGGTCCCGCGCATGGGCGGCTGGGCCGGCCCATCGAGCCGCTGCAGCACCCATTCGACGTTCGCGGTGTTGGCCGCGAAGGTGCTCTTGATGCCCCACCAGAAGCTGAAATGGGTGGGATCGACGTACAGGTCCTGATGGACATGGCAGAAGTAGAGCGACAGATCGTTGGTCGAGGCGATGCTGTAGGGCGGGTTCGCGGTCGACAGATCGATGGCCGGCGGCGCCGAGGTGCCGCCGGTCGATGCGACGGCGGCGGCCCCACCACCGCTGCTTCCACCGCAGGAGGTGCATGCGAGGCACGCGGTGAGCGCGAAGCCGATCAGCGGCAGGTGTGACAGGCGCATATCGTGGCCTCCTGACCATGTCGTATAGCGGATGGACCTTTCATCGCACAGATGGGCCTGATCGACTTTAGACGGCTCGGGCAGCTTTCGTCGCAACCACTGACGGCTGGCGGGCGTTTCCGGGTGATGCGTCGATCGGACTGACACGCACATTCCGGCGGCCTCATCACGCGCCTGATCCGTGGGACCGGCCGCTCAGATCCGGCGCGCAGCCCGGGGTCGGACGTCAGCCGCGATGGTCGCTGGGCGCGCGGTGGAAATGCGAGCGGAACTGCCGCGCGAAGTAGTGTTGGTCGCGGAAGCCCGATCTCAACGCCACCTCGCGGATCGTCAGGTTGCGGTCCGACAGGTGGAACAGCGAGCGCTTCAGCCGCAGGTTGAGCACGTAGCGGATGGGCGAGGTCCCGAAGCAGCGCCGGAATTCGGACGAGAACTGCGAGACCGAGAGGCCCGCCTTGCCCGCGAGCTGGCCGAGGGCGAGCTCCTGGACCGGATCGCTGTCGATGAACTGGCGGACCGCGAGCATGCGCTCGGGAATCGCGGCCGCGCGCGGCGACCGCTGCAGCGACGCGCGGAAGGCTTCGCGCAGCCACAGGCCGAGCATCGCCTCGAGGATCGCCGGATCGGGAGGCTGGAAGCGCGTCATCTCGTGATGGATCAGGCGCAGGTAGCGCATCGCCGGCTCGGCGTCGGGCTGCGCGATCGGCTCCTGCATGGCGAGGCCGCTGGCGCCGATGCAGGTTCTGAGGCTGGCGCCCTGGCACAGCATCCAGGTGTGGGCCCACCGCCGACGCGCGCTGCCGAAGTGGTGCGTCGTCCGCGGCGGCCACAGCACCAGCGTGTGCGCTGGATGCTCGCGCATCACGCCGTGGAGCAGGATCTCGACCGGGTCATGGAAATGGATGAACAGGTATTCGTCGGTGCCCTGCGGCCGATGCACGAACTTCGCCGGCATGCCCTCGGCGATGCCCTGCCCGTGCACCTCGACGTCGCCTCCAGGGGACTGGGGATCCGGAAACCAGGTCGGGGCTCTGCTGCGCATCGTAAGATAATCCACATGGTGCGTGATTAAGGACCGTTGTAAACCCGCGAGGCGGATACGATATGAGGCATCGCCCCCGCGGCAGGAACCGTGGATCCAGGCGACCCGAAGGAGTTCCGATGTCCGTCCAGAGCCTCTGCTTCGATGGCCGCGCGGTCGTGCTGTCGGAAGATCAGCTGCCCTCACCCCTGGCCGGCCAGGTACGCATCCGCAGCGAGTGGACGCAGGTCTCGATCGGCACCGAGACCGCGTGGATCCGCGAGCACCGCGCGGCTGGAAAGCCCGTTGGCCTGGGCTATTCGCATGTCGGCATCATCGAGGAGCTCGGCCCCGGCGTCGCAGGCTGGGAGATCGGCCAGCGTGTGCTCAGCTGCTCGCCGCACGCCGCGCTGGTCAACGCGCCCGCCGCCGACCTGGTCGCGGTGCCCGATGGGCTGTCGCCCGATCTGGCGGCGATCGGCGTCATCGGTTCGATCGCCTACCACATCGTCCAGCGCGCGGCCCCGCGCATGCTCGAAGCCACCGCGGTCATCGGCCAGGGCGTGGTCGGATCGCTGGTCCTGCAGCTGGCACACAGCTGCGGTGCGGAGCCATTGATCGCGATCGACGCCGACCCCTCGCGTCTGAACGCGGCGCGGGCCATCGGCGCGCACGTCATCGACGCCTCGTGCGAGGACGTCGCCGCCCGCGTCGCCGAGATC
>JACDEN010000337.1 GCA_013816415.1 Planctomycetota bacterium | reverse complement strand
GGTTCGTGCCGCTCGGCCCGCCGCCGAAGGCCGCGCCGCGCCGCATCTCGGGAGGCGAAAGCTTTCCGCCGCTGCCGCTGCCGGCGACGCCGCTCCGGCGCAGCGAGCGCAAGAAGCAGCCGAGCGCGCCGCCGTTGATCGGCAAGGTGGTGTGGGGCGAGGCGGCGTCGTTCACCTACGACACCGGCGACAAGACCGACATCGCCGACTGGAACCTGTGCCCCGCGGACGCGCAGCAGGTGCTCGAGAAAGCCAAACGCGTGCTCGGCGTCGCCTACGGCCACGAGCAGGTGTCGCTGTCGTCGTTCCATTACGATCCGGAAAAGCTGCCGGTGCTGCTGATCAGCGGCGTGCGCACCGTCGCCTTCAGCGACGACCAGGTGGCGCAGCTGCGCGGCTACATCCTCAAGGGCGGCATGGTGGTTTTCGATTCGGTCGCCGGATCGCCGTACTTCACCGACGCCGCGCGCTCGTTCGCGCGGCGCTGCTTTCCCGAGTCGCCGCTGCGCACAGTTCCCAAGGATCATCCGCTGTTCCACGCCACCTATGACGTCGACCAGGTGCACTTCCCGAAGAACGCGCCGGGGGATACGCCCGTCTACGAGGCGGTCTACATCGGCTGCCGCTGCGGCGTGCTGATCTCGCCGTACGGTCTCGGCACCGGCTGGGACGACCACGAGGTCGCGTCGCTGCCGCAGGCGGTCTATTACGACGTCGATTCTGCGAGCAAGCTGGGCGTCGATCTCATCGCCTATGCCATCGGCTACGCGCATGTCGGTCAAGAGGAGGCGAAGCCCGAGCTGTTCGGCGCGCTCGACGAAAAGAGACCGGCGAACGAATTCGTATTCGCGCAGATCCGCCACGACGGCCATTGGGACGTGCACCCGGGCGCGGCGGCGACGCTGCTCGGCCGGGTCTGCCAGGACACCGCCCTCGCGGCCAGCCGCAAACGTGTCGCGGTCACTCCGGGCAAGGACGATCTCTCGCCATTTCCCGTGCTGTTCCTCACCGGGCTCGACGACCTGCACTTCTCGCCGGAAGCGGTCGCCGCCTTGAAGCAGTTCCTGGCCGCGAACGGCACGCTGATCATCGACAATGGCCTCGGCATGGCGACCTTCGACGCGGCGGTGCGGCGCGAGCTCGCCGGGATCATTCCCGGCGCGACCCTCGCCCCGATCCCCGCCGACCATGCGCTCTACTCGACCGCGCTGCCAGTGCGTGAGGTCCAGTACACGCCGCTGGTCGCGCATGAGAAGCCGCAGCTCAAGCAGCCGTACCTCGAAGGCATCAGCATCAACGGCGACCTGCGCGTCATTTACAGCCCCTACGATCTCGAAGCCGGATGGGGTGGCTGCGAGCATCCGATGATGCGCGGATACGAATCCGCCGGCGCGACCGCCATCGGCATCGACCTCATCGTATACGCGGTCACCCACTGATCGTCCTCACGTTTTTTTCCGGAGACCGAGACCATGGCTGATAAACTCCTCATGCTCGAGAGCGGCACCCAGGTCGCTGAGCACGAGCTCACCGCGAAGCAGATCGTGCTCGGCTCGGACGGCGCGTGCGCCATCCGCTATCCGAAGCTGTCCGCGCGCCACGCCATGGTCGAACGCGGCAACGGCATCTGGACGCTGACGCCGATCAATGGCGCCGGCATCGAGCAGGACGGGCGCGCACTCGACAGCCTGCGCCTCGAGCACGGCGCGACGTTCAGCCTGTCGGGTGTGACCTTCCGCTTCGTCTCGCCCAAGGCGACGATCGAGCGCACGGTGCTCGCCGGCAAGAAGTTCGCGAACCAGGCCGACGCGGTGGCGAGCCTGCAGAAGGCGCGCGAGCGCATCCTCGACCAGATCGCCACCATCGTGATCGGCCAGCGCGAGGTGGTCGCACAGGTGCTGGTCGCGATGTTCGCGCAGGGGCACTGCCTGCTGGTGGGCGCGCCTGGTCTCGCGAAAACGCTGCTCGCGCGCGTGCTCGCTGGTACGCTCGATCTCACTTCGAAGCGCATCCAGTTCACACCCGATCTGATGCCCTCCGACATCACCGGAACCGACATCCTCGAGGAGGATCCCGCCACCGGCGCGCGCCGCTTCCGCTTCAAGCCGGGGCCCTTGTTCACCAACCTGCTGCTCGCCGACGAGATCAACCGCACGCCGCCGAAGACCCAGGCGGCGCTGCTCGAGGCGATGCAGGAGCGCCGCATCACCGCGGCCGGCGTCACCCTGGATCTGCCGCAGCCCTTCCTGGTGCTGGCGACGCAGAACCCGATCGAGCAGGAGGGCACCTACCCGCTGCCCGAGGCGCAGCTCGACCGCTTCATGTTCTGCGTCCACGTCGGCTATCCGAGCGCCGAGGAGGAGGCCAAGATCCTGCTCGACACCACCCGCGACCTGAAGTGGGAGGTCGACCGCGTGCTCAACGCCGACTCGATCCTGCAGTTCCAGCACCTGGTGCGCCAGGTGCCGGTGAGTCCGCACGTCGCGACCTATGCCGCGTCGCTGATCCGCGCGACGCGCCCAGGCACGCCCGAGGCGCCGGAATGGATGACGCGCTTCGTGCGCTTCGGCGCCGGACCGCGTGCTGGGCAATACCTGCTGCTCGCCGCCAAGGCGCACGCCCTGCTCAACGGCGACGGCAACGTGTCGTGCGCCGACGTCCGCACCTACGCGCTGCCGGTGCTCCGCCATCGCATCTTCACCAGCTTCGCCGCCGCCGCGGAAGGCGTCACCAGCGACGAGATCGTGAAACGGCTGCTGGCGGCGATCAAAGAGCCGGAGTATCGGTGAGGGAGGGGACAGCACCGTTCTGGGTTCTGGGTTCTGGGTCGGGATCGCACCCCAGTCCCGGGTCCTACGTTTTGGGCTCTGGGTTGGACCGCCGATCGAGATTGTATCCCCGTTCTGGGTCCTGCGTTCTGAGTTCTCGGTCGGACAGCCGGTGAAGACGGTTTTTTCCGTTGTCCGACGCAGAACGCAGAACACAGGACGCAGAACCCTCACTGCTCAGTCAGTTTTCCCGGCTGTCCGACGCAGAACCGAGCACTCAGAACACCGAACAGTCCTCTGATGCCCGCCTACCGCTACCTGCCGCCCTACATCGCCGACCGTCTGCACGGTGTCTCGGTCAGCGCGCGCCGCGCCATGGCGGGAGGCCTGCAAGGGCTCCACCGGTCGAGCCGCCATGGCGCCTCCGTCGAGTTCGCCGAGTACCGGCCGTACACGCCGGGCGATCCGCCGTCGCTGATCGACTGGTCGGTCTATGCGCGCACCGACAAGCATCTCATCCGCCGCTTCGAGGAGGAGACCAACCTCACCGGCTATGTGCTGCTCGACTGCTCGGCTAGCCTCGACTGGCGCGGACGCGGCGAACACACGAAGCTCGCGTATGCCTGCTACCTCGCCTCGGGGATGATGTACGCGCTGGTCCACCAGGGCGATCGCGTCGGGTTGGCCTGGTTCAGCTCCGACATCGTGCAGCGGCACGCGCCCGCCGGCTCGGCGGCGACGCTCGGTCCGCTGCTGCTCGCGCTCGAAGGCATCGCGCCCGGAG
Organism: Planctomycetota bacterium; assembly: GCA_013816415.1. Taxonomy (GTDB): domain Bacteria; phylum Planctomycetota; class UBA11346; order UBA11346; family UBA11346; genus JACCZE01. Next base: position 799 of record JACDEN010000337.1, on the reverse strand, counting down.
GCCGCGGCGACATCGCGGCCTCGCTGCACCAGGCGTGCGCATTCCTGCCGCGCCGGTCGCTGGTGGTGGTGGTGTCGGACCTGCTGCAGCCACCGGCGCAGGTGGTGTCGGGGATCGCGCATCTGCATCACGATGGCCACGACGTGCGCGTGCTGCACGTCGTCGACCGCGCCGAGCTCGCGCTGCAGGAGAGCGGATTGGTCGAGGTCACCGATCTCGAGACCGGCGAGCGGCTCGAGGTCGAACTCGACGAGATGCGCGACGGCTACCGCGCCGCGGTCGACGGCCACCTCCTTGATATCCGCCGCGGCTGCCTGGGCAGCGGCGCTGATTACCGCCTGGTGCACACCGACACGCCGATCGAGGACGCGCTGCGGTGATGGGCGCGCTCACCCTGCTCGCCTCCGGCTGGTGCTGGCTGCTGCCCGCGGCGGCGCTGCCGATCGTGTTCCATTTCGCGTACCGCCAGCGGCGCAAGCAGCTGCGCATGCCGTCGCTGCTGTTCTTCCAACGTCTGGAACCGCGCCTGCAGGCGCGCAAACGCCTGCGCGACCTGCTGGTGCTGCTCCTGCGCGCGCTGGCGTTGCTGGTGGTGGTGCTGGCGCTGGCGCGGCCGCTGTGGCAGGGGATCGGCGGCGGCGGACCGGCGGCGATCATCCTGGTGGTCGACAATTCCGCCTCGATGGGCGCGCCGACCTCGGTCGCCGATGGTTCGACGCGTCTCGCCGCAGCGCTCGAGGCCGCCGCCGCGGTGGTGGCGAATCTCGGAGCGCGCGACCGCGCCGGCGTGGTGCTGACC
>JACDEN010000336.1 GCA_013816415.1 Planctomycetota bacterium | reverse complement strand
ATCCGCATGATTGGCCAGCAGCAGCCTGACCATCTCGGCATCCCCCCGCTCGGCCGCGTAATGCAGCGGCGTATATCCGCACACCAGGTTCGGATCCGCGCCGTTCGATAGGAAGAACCTGACCCCGTCGATCCGTCCGGCGAATGCCGCCGCATGCAATGGCGTATTCGCCAGCTGATTGCTCGACCGCCGATTGATATCCGCCCCGCCAGCGACCAGGGCCGCCCGCATGTCATCGTCCATCGCCAGATGCAGCGCCGTCCAGCCGTCGCCGGAATGGACGTTCGCCGATTCCTCGTCGTGCGCCAATTCCATCACGATCTCGAAATTCCCCAGCGCCGCCGCCTCGACGAGATCGAGCTCCTCGGCCATATCGCCCATCACCTCAAGGACCTCGCGATTGCCGTCGCTGACCTTTCTCGGATCGTTGAAGTGCACCAGGTAGAACGCCTTGAGCACTGCCGAGGCTCCCGCATCGAAGCCCTCGCGCACCCGCGCTTTCGCCAACGACGGATCCTTGACCATCAGCTCCCGCACGCGCTCGGGATCGCCGGCGACGATGGCCGCGAGGAGCGCGCGCTCGTCCTCGAGGCGCTGGGTATCGGTAGCGTCGGCCATGGTTACCTCCGCGCGCCGGCGTATCGGGTTCCGGACGAGGAGGAATCGGCTATCGGGGAGCGGCTATCAGCTATCCGCCATCCGCCCCGATGTCCAACCACTCCCGTTCCCCCATTCCCCGCCCCGCCATCCCACCACGCTGTCCCCATGTCCGCGCCTCCCCACCGTGTCGTCATCGTCGGCGGCGGCTTCGGCGGGCTCCACTGCGCGCAATCGCTCGCCCGCGCTGCGGTCGAGGTGACCCTGGTCGACCGGCGGAATTTCCATCTCTTCCAGCCGCTGCTGTACCAGGTCGCCACCGGCGCGCTGTCGCCGGCGAACATCGCGGCGCCGCTGCGGTCGGTGCTCAAGAAGCAGCGCAACACGCGCGTGCTCCTCGGCGAGGCGGTCGGAATCGATGCCGCTGCCCGTCGGCTCCTGCTCCGGGATGGGGAATTGCCGTACGATACCCTGGTGGTAGCGACCGGCTCGCATCACCACTATTTCGGGCACGAGGAATGGGCGCGGCTCGCCCCCGGCCTCAAGACCATCGAGGATGCGACCGAGATGCGCGGCCGCATCTTCCATGCGTTCGAAGCCGCCGAGCGCGAAGGCGATCCGGCCCGGCGCTCGGCGCTGCTGACCTTCGTAGTGGTTGGCGGTGGACCGACCGGCGTCGAACTCGCCGGAGCACTGGCGGAGATCGCGCGGCACACCATGAACCACGAGTTCCGATCCATCGATCCCGGATCGGCGCGCATCATTCTCATCGAATCAGGTGATCGCATCCTCACGCCTTACGATCCGAAGTTGTCGGAGAAAGCGGTGGCTGCGCTGGCCGGGCTCGGAGTCGTCGTCCGCACCGGCTCAATGGTCACCGCGGTGCGCGAGAACGGCGTGACAGTGAAGACCACTGCCGGCGAGGAAATCATCTTCGCGCGCACGGTGCTGTGGGGAGCTGGGGTGATGGCATCGCCGCTCGGCCGCATCGTCGCGGAAGCCACCTCCGCCGAGGTCGACCGCGCCGGTCGCCTCATGGTCGAGCCGGACTGCAGCATCAGGAACCATCCCGGGATCTTCATCATCGGCGACCTCGCCAATTTCAGCCATGACGGCGGCCGGCCGCTGCCGGGAGTCGCCCAGGTGGCGATGCAGCAGGGCCACCATGTCGCGAAGCTGATCCGCGCCCGGCTCGATGGTCGCTCGCTGCCTCCGTTCCGCTACCGCGATCTCGGCAGCATGGCGACCATCGGCAAACGCCTCGCGGTTGCCGAGATCGGTTCCTGGCGGCTATCGGGCACCATCGCCTGGCTGGCCTGGCTGTTCATCCATGTGCTCAAGCTGATCCGCTTCGAGAGCCGCGTTCTGGTGCTCGTGCAGTGGGCGTGGTATTACGTCTCGTGGAACCGCAGCGCGCGGCTGATCACGGGCGCGCAGGAACGCTCCGACGAGTCAGCCGGCGGCGCGCGCTGACGCAGCGTCGCGTCCTGATTCCGCCACCAGATATTTCTTCACGAAGCCCTCGTCGATGGTAACGCCGAGACCGGGACCATCGGGCACCGTCATCCAGCCGTCGACCGCCTGGATCTTCTCGTGCGTCAGCTCGTGGCGCAGCGGCACGTCCTCGACGCAGTCCTCGAAGATGAAGGCGTCGCGGCAGGTCGACAGCCAATGCAGGCTGGCGGCGACGGTGAGCGGGCTGGTGTAGCAGTGGTTGACCAGGCGCGCCGCGGATTCCTCGACGCGGGCGCGGATGTAGGCGGCGTCGGTGAATCCGCAGCGCGAGATGTCGACCTGATAGATGTCGAGCGCCTTGCGGTCGATCAACGGGCGGAACGATTCGCGCCCGCACTCGCCCTCGCCGGCGGCGATCGGCACTGGCGAACGGTCGCGCAGCCAGGCGTAGCCGTCGACGTCGGCTTGTCGCAGTGGCTCCTCGAGCCAGCCGATGCGGCTCTCGGCGAAGGCGTGCGCGCGCTGGAGCGCGGTGCGCGCGTCCCACACGCAGCCGGCGTCGATCAGCAGATCGGCGTCGGGTCCGAGGCCGCGCCGCGCGCCGCGCACCAGATCGATGTCGAGCCGCTCGTCACGCCCCATCGGCTCCCAGCCGAACTTCACCGCGCGATAGCCCGCGTCGATCCAGCGTCGGCCGATCTCGGCGGTCTGCGCCCCGTCACGGCCGAAGAGGATCGAGGCGTAGGCCTTGATCCGCGCGTGGTGCTTTCCGCCGAGCAGGCGATGAATCGGCTGCTGCAGGTACTTGCCCTTGAGATCCCACAGCGCCATGTCGATCGCCGCCATCGCGGTGATCACCACCGAGGTGCGTCCGTAATACACACTGCCCTGGTGCATCTTCCACCACAGGCGCTCGGTCTCGAGCGGGTTTTCGCCGATCAGTAGTTTCCGCAGACCGCAGGCGACGTTGTTGCTGAACGGCGAATCGATCACCGCCTTCACCACCTCGGGCATCGAATCGGCTTCGCCCACGCCTTCGAGCCCGTCGTCGGTGCGCACCCGGACGATGACCGCGTCCTGGCAGCTCGCGGTCTTCGCGACGGTGTCGCCGACGCGTAGCACCTGGCAGATGACCTGGGTGATCTTCATGGGGACTCCGGTGGTCGAGGAATCGGTCGCGCCGCCGCTTACCCTAGCGACCGATGGACGCGCCTTCACGATAATTCCACCACCCCGGGTTTTTCCATGGCGGAGCGGAAACTCGCAGCGTGGATCCGGTTCGTCTGGAATTTGTCCATGCGGGATGGGAAATTCCCCCTCTCCGGCTTGCGGACTCGGCGTTATCCTCGCCGCCCGAGGTTCCCATGTCCCGATCCGCGCTGCGTCCCGCTCCCATCTCCGCGACCGCCACCGCGCGCGTGATCGCGCGTCCGTCTGAGCTCGATCTCGATTCCCCTGGTCGCCGCGACTACTGGGTGGCGCTCGAGCACGACAGCCTGTGGGGCGATCATCTGATCCCGCTGACCGTGATGATCGGGCCCAGCGCCATGTCGGGCGAAGGACTGGTGACATTCGGAGCCAACCACGGCGACGAATACGAGGGGCCGGTCGCGCTCAAGCACCTGCTCGCCGACATCGACCAGCAGGATGTCCTCGGCCGGATCATCGTGGTGCCGGTGCTGAACGCCGCGGCCTTCGCCCACGGCACGCGTTCGAGCCGCGGCGACGATGGAGTGAACCTGAATCGCGCCTTCGTCGATGGCGCCGGGAGGACGCCAGCGCTCGCCGGCATCACCCACCGCATCGCCGCCTTCGTCCGCGAGCACATCTGGCCGCGCGCGCACGTGGTCATCGATCTGCACGCCGGCGGCGACATCCAGTTCGCGCCCTGCGTGTCGTTCCATCCGCTGCCGGATTCGGCCCAGGCGCGCGCGATCGCCGAGACCGCCGCCTGGTTCGGCACGCCGTTCCTCGTGAAATACCAGGATCAGACGCCGGGTCTCTTGCCGAGCGAAGCGGAGCGCCTGGGCAAGATCGCCATCGGCGGCGAGTTCGGATGGGGTGGCTCGGTGAACCCGCAGGGCGCGGCGTACGCGCGCCATGGGGTGCGCGCGGCTGCGATCCGCCATGGTCAGCTGCGGGGCGAGATCGCCCCCATCGGCCACCACCGCGACGGCACGCAGGTCACCGTCGATATCGCCGCCCGCGAGTGCACCGTGGTCGCGCCCTTCGCCGGCCACTACGAGCGGCTGATGGAATGCGGCCAGCCGGCGGCGAAGGGGCAGGTCATCGGCCTGCTCCACGAT
>JACDEN010000335.1 GCA_013816415.1 Planctomycetota bacterium | reverse complement strand
GTGCATCAGCGCCGATCGGATGGATGGGAAGATCCACGGCGGCATCATCGCCCGCACCAGCGCCAGCCAAGGACGTTGTGCGGGCGATGCCGCCCGGCAGGAGAGGGACGCAGTCTGGTCGGGCCCGGCTCGTCCAGTACGGTGGAGGCGCATGTTCGGACTGCTGCCGCTCCTGTTCGCCCTGGCCATCGTCGAGAGCTCGTTCCACAACGAACGCCTGCTTTTCGAATGGCGACATTGGTTGGCACCGCTCGCGCTGTCGCTGGCGGCGTGGCTCGCGCTGTGCGAGAGCGTGGTGCGCGTCCTGGCGCGGGTGCGCGACCGGCGGTGGCTCGACCGCTGGGACGTGGTGGCGCAGTGCCTGGTGCTGATGTGGTTCGCGTGGCTCTGCTACCGCTTCCACTGGGTGCGCGAGGTGAAGGCGTATACGCCGGCGATCCTGCCGTGGGTGGTGATGCAGGCCGTGCACTGGTGGTCGATGGCGGCGGCGATGCGCACCGTCGGCGGTCATCCGTGGACGCGCCGCGGTCTGCTCATGCACCATATCCGCTTCGGCATGCTGCCGATGCTGATCATGCTGCCGGTGTTCGACCTGTGCAACGCGGCCACGCTTCGCTTCGGGGTACAGGAGTGGTTCATCGCGCACATCGGCCTGCAGATGACCATGGTCATCGGATCGCTCGCGCTCGGTCTGGCGGTGGTCGGGATCCTGCCCGCCTTCCTGGTGCGGATGTGGCGCGCCGAACCGCTCGCCGATCCCGCGCTCGCGCGCGTGCTTTCGGAGGCGTGCGCGCAGATGAAGGTCGGGGTGCGCGCGATCATGCTGTGGCCGGTGCCGGGCGGGAAGGTCTACAACGCGGCGGTGCTCGGCGTGGTGCCGCGTTTCCGCTACGTGCTGTTCACCGAGGATCTGCTGAAGGACTTCGACGTGCGCCTGCTGCTCGCCGTCCTCGGCCACGAGCTCGGCCACGCCCGCCACCGCCATCTGTTCGTCTACCTGATCTTCGCCATCGCCACCCTGCTGGCGTCGTTCCTGCTGTCCAAGCCCGCGACCGCGCTGGTCGCACACCTGCCCGGAGGGACGCGCCTGCTGCCGGACGTGCAGACCGGCATCGCGACCGTCGCGCTGCTCGCCTTGAAATGGCGCCTGATCTTCGGCTACCTCAGCCGCGCCTGCGAACGCCAGGCCGATCTCGCCGGGGCCGAGCTGGTCGGAGATGCGCGCGTCATGCAGCGCGCCTTGCGCGAGGTCGCGCGATTGTCCGGTCAGGCCGAGAACGCACCGAGCTGGCGCCATTACACCATCGCGCAGCGCGTCGCCTTCCTGGAACGGGTTGCCGAGGATCCGGCCGTCGGCGCCCGCCACCATCGCCTGGTATCCCGGGTGACGTATGCCCTGATCCTCATCGTCCTGGCCTTGGCCACGGTGGTCGCCATCATCCACGTCCGCTCCGGAGCCGGCCTCGCGCCGTGACCGGGCCCACCATCTCCATGCGCTACAGCCTGATCATCCTCATCGTCGCCATGGTCCTGTCGCTGGGCATGAGCTATCTGTGGAATCCGGTGCGCATCGCCCAGAACTCCGACAATCCGATCGCCGACCTCCATGCGATGACGCAGCAGGATCCGGACCTCGAGCGCGCGCTCCAGCACGCCGACAACCGCGACATCTCCGACCTGGTGAAGTGGATCAACCGCGCCGACATCCTGCAGCGTCAGCGCCTCGCGATGCTGCTGTACATCCTGGTCGCGCCCAAGGACAGCGAGGGCATGCGGCAGCAGGACCCCGACCAGGTCTACCGCTACCGCGAACGCTTCCGCGCGTTCCTCACCCTCGGCACCGGCGACGACCGGCTCGACATCCAGCTCGAGAACCTGCTCGCGTACAGCGTCATCATCTCGCCCGAGACCCCGACCGAGCAGGACATCGCGCTCGCCAACCTGCTGGTTCCGCGCCTGCGCCGCGCCGCCACCGAATACGCCGAGGACGCCTATTGGGATACCGTCGGCTGCGCGCTGTTCGCGTCAGGGGAATATGCCAACGCCAAGGAGGCCTTCAGCAACGCGCGCAAGCTCGCCCACGAATCGAAGGACAAGCGGAAGCGCACGAATGAGGAACTGTACACGCGGCGTCTCGAAGCCACCGAGCACAATCTCCAGCTGAAGGCCGAGAATTCCGCCGAGGCCGTCGTGCCCCTGCCGAGGGAGTCCAAAGCCATCGCGAAAACCGCGCATGCGCCGGCCGCGAAGCCCGGCCGCGAAGCGACGTCCGGATCGCCGACGGCGACGGAGTCGGCGAAGCCATGACCATTCCGCGGCTCGAGAAGCTGGTGGCGCAGATGCGCGACACCTACAGCCGGGGACCCGGCATCAACGACCTGCAGGATGCGCTGCCCGACCGCGAGAGCGTCGCCAAGGTCTGCACCCGCGTGCTCGCGATCCTCTTCCCCGGCTTCTTCACCGCCGAGCGCATCTCGAAGACCGAGCTCGACACCCACACCATGAGCCAGCTCATGGACCTCCAGTCGCTGCTGCTCGACCAGGTCGCGCGCGCGCTGCGCTATTCCGCGCGCGTCGCCGGCAAGGCCAAGCCGGCGAACCTGGTCGAACACACGCGCGGCATGGTGCTCGAGCAGCTCGACCTGCTGGCGCACGTGCGCGAGCTGGTGTCGACCGATGTCGAGGCCGCCTTCAACAACGATCCCGCGGCGCTCGACCGCGAGACCATCGTCCTGAGCTATCCCTCGATCGAGGCGCTGGCGGTGCAGCGCTTCGCGCACGGGCTGTACCGCGCCGGCATCCCGATCATCCCGCGCATGATGACCGAAGTCGCGCACAGCCACACCGGCATCGACATCCATCCCGGCGCGACCATCGACGAATCGTTCTTCATCGACCACGGCACCGGAGTGGTGATCGGCGAAACCTGCACCATCGGCAAGCGCTGCGTCCTGTACCACGGCGTGACCCTCGGCGCGTGGAATCCCATCGGCGCCAAGGACGAGAACGGCGACCTCAAGCGCGGCTCGTCGAACAAGCGCCACCCGGACCTCGAGGACAAGGTCACGGTCTATCCCGGCGCCACCATCCTCGGCGGCGACACCAAGATCGGCCACCACAGCATCATCGGCGGCAACGTCTGGCTCACCCATTCGGTCGAGCCGTACACGCTGGTGACGATCAAGGATCCCGAGCTGATGATCCGCAAGCGCAAGGTGCAGCCCTCGATGCGGGTGTCGTCGCGGATCAAGAAGGCCTGACCTTCGTCCGCCGACCGCGTCGGCGACTCAGCCAGCTCGAACGACGTCAGACTGATCGAACCGCCACGGCGCCACGAACGCCACGGTGCAGATAGCGTGCCTGGCTGGGTTCTCTCGCGGTTCGCCGAACGATCCGATCCTACGGCCATTCAACCGTGGCGGCCGTGGCGCCGTGGCGGTTCAATCTGCTGTTACGCATCGCAACGAAGCAACCTTCATCCTCGCGGCGAGGTCACCTGGGGATCGGCGACGGCGCAGAATGCGGCAAGGCCGGCGCCGAACGCGGATGCGGGCCGGTGCCATTCCACCAATCGCCGGCCATCGCCAGCAGCTGGTCGTGGACCAGCCACAACAGCGCGGCGCAGGCGATCAGCGCGAGCATGAGCAGGAGCCAGGAGCCGATGCGGATGGTGTCCGGCGACGGCTCGCCGAGTCCGGCGACCTGTGACAGGTCGCGTTCGAGCTGCAAGAGCGAGCGGTAGCGGTCCTTGGGCGATTTCGCCAGGCAGCGCGCGATCACCGCGCGGATGCGCGGGTCCATGCGCGGCCACGTGACCTCGTCGTTGCAGTGCATGGCCATGATGTCGTAGGCGTTGTCGGCATCGAACGGCGGCTTGCCGACGACCATCTCAAAGAGGATCACGCCGAGCGAATAGACGTCGCTGAGGATGGTGACGTCGCGGGTGTTGCGGCACTGCTCGGGGCTCATGTATAGCGGCGTGCCCATGATCTGGCCGGTGTTGGTGAGGTTGGTCTGGCCGGGATCGCGGTTCTTGGCCAAGCCGAAGTCGGCGACCTTGATCGCGGCGCCCTTGCGGGTGTCGCCGATCACCAGCGGCACGTTGCGGCCGTTCTGGCCCTTGCTGATCAGCAGGTTCTCGGGCTTGAGATCGCGGTGCACAGTGCGCGTCGCGCGCAGTCCGCGCACGCATTGGATCAGCACCCACGCGGCTTCCTCGGTCGACAGCTTGCCGCGCGAGTTCAGCAGATCGCGCAGGCTGCCGCCCTCCATGAATTCGAGTACCAGGTACGGGTGGCGGTCGTGGTTGCCGTGGTCGAGCAGTTTGATCACGTTCGACGAGCGCACGCCGAGCAGCAC
>JACDEN010000334.1 GCA_013816415.1 Planctomycetota bacterium | reverse complement strand
ACCCCGCACCAGCCGAGCAGGCCGAAGGTCCAGGCGAGGGCGAGCAGGCTCGGCAGCAGCTGCGCGGCGACCACCCGCCAGTCGCGTTCGATCAGGAACACCAGGACGAGGATCGCGGCGAGGATCGCGAGTCCGCGCTTCGCCAGGTCCGACTGCACGACCTCCACCAGGTGCGTCCCGATGTGCTCGCGGCCCGCGAGCCAGACGTCGCCGCCGGCGAGAGCTGCCTTGGTCGCCGCGCGTTCTGGTTTCGTCAGCTTTCCGAGCGGGGACGCGACCTGCCAGCCCTCGTCGACCGGTGCGACATAGCTGCCGAGCAGCTTGCCCACTGGCGTTCCCGACCAGGTCTGGAAGGTCAGCTCAGGCACCGTCGCGGTCGGTTGGTAGCACGCGAGGCTCGCGGCGAAGGCGGCGAAGCGCATGTGGTTCGCCTGCGCCGCGGTTTCGAGATTCGCCGCGAATGACGGCGCCAGATCGTTCCAGAAGGCGTTCCAGCCTTCGAGCCGGCGCCGCTGTTCGGCGCGGCTCGGCAGCAGCAGTTCGATCTCCTTCGCCGGAAGGCCGAGGGTCCGACGCGCCGTGGCGACGTGGTCGAGCGCCGCATCGAGATCGGCGCCGATCGAGACCAGGAAGTCGGAGGAGCGGTACTCGCCGCCCCAGCGGTCCTGGAACTCCTCGAGCACTTTCCAGCTTTCCGGCCGGCTGCCGTCGTACTTGCGCAGCTCCTCGTTGAAGTGCGTCATCTTCAGGCCGGGGATGCAGGCGATGGTCAACGCCAGCGCGATCAGCCAGTTGGTGCGCGGAAACCGCTGTGTCCACCGCAGCAGCGGCCGGCTGATCACCAGCCACGGATCCTTGCGCGTAAGTGTCGGGGTCAGACGCGGGACCAGGAACAGGGCGCTCAGCAGCGACATCGCGAGTCCACCGATCACCATGGTGGCGATGCAGCGCAGTCCGGGCACCGAACTGGTGAACAGCACGGCGAAGGCCGTGGTGGTGGTCATGAACGCCATCAGCAGCGGCTTGCGCATGCTCGAAACGTGGCCGGCGCGGATGCCGACCACGACGTGCTGACCGTAATCGACCGCCACGCCGAGGATGGCGGCTCCGAAGCCGAGTAGCGGCGCCGGCAGCGACTGGCCGGTCGCGACCACCGCGGCGATGCTGCCGACCATGCCCAACAGGGCCGGCACCTGCATCACGATCAGGGCGCGGATGTTCGGGATCAGCGAATAGAGCAGGAGCGCGATCAGCACGATGCTGATCGGCATGCTCGAGCTGATGTCGTGCTGCACCGAGTCGATGTTCTCGCGGAAATGCCGGTAGGCGCCGATGCCTTCCAGCACCACGCCGTCGGAGCGCGCGCGCGCGGCCGCGGCGTCGATCGTATCCATCAGCAGCCGCGTCTGGACCATCTCGCTGGGATCGAACGGCACCTCCATGACCAGCAGGGCGTGGTGCTCGTCGCTGTGGATGAGCAGGCTGCCATCGGTGCGCGAACCGCCCAGGCCCGACCGCAGGACCAGCAGCGGCCGCCCCATCAACCCGAGCACGTCGGAGCGCGACAGCGTGCCGACGAACATGTCTTCTGGTTGCGAGGCGCGTTCGCGCAGCGCGCGCAGGCGTTCGGTCAGCCGCTCCACCGACAGATCGGGCGCGAGGGCGGCGAGATCGTCGGGAGTGGTCAGCACCGGGATGTGCTCGCGGATGATGTCCGCCGCCTTGACCAGCGCGCTCGGATCCGAGGTGGTCAGCGATCTGAGCCCGAGGCTCTCGAGCCGAGGCTGAATTTCACGCAGCCAATGGGCGGCGCGATCGATGCTGACGTCCGCGGGGACGGCAGCCTCGATGGCCATCAGCTTGGCGGCGCCCTGGCGGGCGAAGAAATCCATCTCGCGGGTGAATTCCGGATCGTTGCGCGGCAGCATCGCCCGCAAGTCGGTCTTGATGTCCACCTGCATCGCGAGCAGTCCGAGCACGACCAGCACCGCCGCCCACCAGGCGAGCACATGCTTCAGCGGCATGATCCGCGCTCCGCCGATGGTCATCTCACGGCCCGGAGAATCGCGACGCAGGCAGATCCGCGCCGACCTCCGGGTCGCTGAACGTATAGGTGGTCTCGTCGCCGGCGGTCGCCGTCAGGGTCATCCGGGCCGGCGCGGTGAGGTCGTCGCGGAAACGCAGGTCGATCCGGCTGATGTATTTGCCGATGTCCTTGTTCTTCGGTGTCAGCTTCAGGAGCGGACCGCCATCGGGATCGGGCACCACGTCGAACACGCTCTTCAGCCCGTTCCAGTCGCCGCTGAGGAACGCCTCCATCTGGTCGTGGAACGATTTGAGCCCGGGATCGTTGCTGCCGGCGCTCTCCTCCTTGCCCTCGGCGCCCCAGCGCCGGACCTTGCCCTTCGAGAAGATCAGCACCGACCTGCCGGTGAATTCCCAACGGACGGACGACAGGGGGCGGCTGATCTCGATGACTCCCTTGGTGATCACCGGCTCCTCGAGGATGGCGAGCTTCTTCTCCTGGACGAACGGCACGCGGACGGTGGCGATGTCCTTCGAGGCCGCCTGGACGCGATCGAGGAGGTTGGCGTCGGCAGCGACCGCGGCGGCCGCGACGACGATGAGCAGGCAGGCAGGCGTCAGTATCCTCATCAGCAGCATGGTCTCACCTTATGTCTGCGGCTCCGGGCGCCACTGGCTCCGGGCCTGGGCTGGCACAGTCCAACAGGGAAGGTCGCCTGGCCGGCGGTCGTCCCGCACCGAGCTCAGCCGTCAGGTCGCGGCGGGGCCGACCCACGCTTCGAGCACGTGCTGATGCTCGATCTCGCGCAGCTGCAGCGGCGACGGATCGTCCAGGGGCAGCGCCGCGAGCAGGCAGGACGGCCACCATGACCCCAGCAGATCCGGCGCGCGCTGGCGGGCCTGGCCGCGCGCCAGGTCGGCGAGCGTGCGCTCATCGGGCTCGAGCAGGGCGCCTCCGTCCAGGCAACGCGCTGATTCGTGGCGCCCGAGGCGGATCTCGCGGCCATTCGCCGTGTCCGGTGCGATCAGGCACGCCGCCGCGCCGTCGCCGATCGGCCACGGGCTGTCGCTCAGCCGGCCGACGATGTCGCGGCTCCACGCGACGTGCTTGTCGCCGACCACCACCAGCACCGCGGGAGCCCGACGCGCCGCCAGCATGAGATGGGCCCAGCGCAGCGCGGACAGTCCGCCGGTTCCGCCCTGGCTGAGCGTGGTGCAGGGGCCGTGCAGCTTCAGCAGCTCGCCGATGATCCCGGCGGTGGAATTGTGCACCGAGGTGGTGAAGGGCGTCGGACTCGCACCCTGATCGCCGAAGTTCGAGATCGAGGTGATGAAGCGCAGCGTCGAGTCGACGCTGCCGTAGCTGTTGGCCACCACCACCGCCGTCTCGGGATCGAAGGCGGAGCCCTGCGCCAACACGCGGTCGACCGCAGCGAGCGCCAGGCGGTTGAGCGCGTCGAGACGGCGCCGCTGTCCGCCCTGCACCCAATCGGGCCAGGCCGGGAGCGGCTCGCCGGCGACGGCGGCGTAGCGCGTCAACCGCATCGGTCGCTCTTTCCGAAAAGCAGGGCGGCGTTCACTCCGCCGAACGCGAGCGTGGTCGAACAGACGACATCGACACGCGCCGAGCGGCGTTCGCGCACCACCTCGACGCCATTGAGCGGCGTGCCGTCGCTGGCTCCCGAGCTCGGAAGATGGGCCTGCTGCTCGAGCACCAGGCACGAACCCACGGCTTCGATCGCGGCGCACGCGCCCATGGTGTGGCCATAGGTGCGCTTCCACGAGGCCGTCGGAACCGCGCCGAACATCCGCGACAATGCCAGCGTCTCGCAGCCGTCGTTGTCCCTGGTCCCGGTGCCGTGGGCGCTGACATAGCCGACCTCGGCGGCGGCGATCCCGCCATCCGCCAGCGCATCGGCCAGGGTGCGCGACAGCTGCTCGCCGCTGGGATCGGGACTGGTGATGTGGTAACCGTCGGCGCGCATGCCCCAGCCAAGGATCGAGGCGATGACGCGCGCTCCGCGGCGCCGCGCGTGCTCGGGATCCTCGATCACCAACGCGGCCGCGCCCTCGCCGAGGCTCATGCCCTGGCGTTCGTGGATCAGCGGGCGGCAGCCAGCGGGGTCGATCAATTGCAGGCTGGTGAACCCGGCCATGGTCACCCGCGTTAGCGCGTCGGCGCCGACCACCAGCACCGCGGGACAGAGACCGGATCGCACCAGCTCGACCGCCTCGACGATCGCAGCCGCCGATGACGCGCAGGCGACCGTGTGAGTGCTCTGCGGTCCCTGGCAGCGAGTGAAGCGGGCGAGGATCTGGGTGGTGCGGTGCGCCTGCT
>JACDEN010000333.1 GCA_013816415.1 Planctomycetota bacterium | reverse complement strand
GTCTTTTCCCCATCGCGAGCTTAGCTTAATAGTATTGGGCTTTGCCCCCAGGCCCCCGCGAACTTTATTGCCCCTCAATCGTTGCGCAGGCAGACATGGATGGGCCTGCTGGAATTCTGCTCCTGACGGGCAGCATGCGGCCATGGACATCCTCTATACCTGCGGCATGTGGGGCATGGTTCCGTCGGATCCGGCGGGGGCGTTTCCGCGCATCAAGGAGGCGGGATACGATCTGGTCAGCCTGCGCGCGCCGGCGAGCGTCGAGGCGGTGCGGCCGATCCTCGATCTCGCTCGTTCGCTCGGGTTGCGCCTCGTCGGGCAGTTCTCGACCTTCGGCGCGGACGCCGACGCGCACATCCGCTCGTTCCGCGAATTCCTGCCGCGCCTGACGGCGTTCGAACCGCTGTTGGTGAACTCGCAGACCGGCAGCGATTTCTTCGCGCACGCCGACAACGTGCGCATCATGTCCGAGATGGACGTGATCGCGCGCGATGCGGGGCTGGTGCTCGCGCACGAGACGCACCGCGGGCGCGGCACCTTCACCATCCCCGCGACGCTGCGCCTGCTCGAGGAGCTGCCGGACACCTGGCTCACTGCGGACTTTTCGCACTGGTGCGTGGTGCACGAGTGCCTGCTCGAGGACCGGCGCGCGCTTCTCGACCAGATCATCCCGCGGGCGGTCAACATCCACGCTCGCGTCGGCCATGCCGAGAGTCCGCAGGTCAGCGATCCGCGCGCGCCCGAATGGCAGGCGGCGGTGGATGCGCACGTCGCGTGGTGGGATGCGATCGTGGGCGCCAACCGCGCGCGTGGCGCCAAGATCCTGACGGTGCATCCCGAGTTCGGGCCTCCGGGCTACATGCCGACCCTGCCGTTCACCGACGTGCCGGTGAGCGATCTCTTCGCCATCAACCGCTCGATGAAGGATCGGCTCAAGCCGCGGTGGGCGAAGGTGTGACCGGAGCCGACGAATAGGCGCGGGTGCTTTGGTCAGGTAACCGATCACCGCCAGTGATCGCACGGATCACAGCCGCTGCGGGCAGATGCCGACGACGGTCATGGACGCGCCGATTGTAGTCTCTGCCGACGGGGCAGGATCGGCGGCATGGCCGCAACCGACCGCGCGCGACTGGTCAAGCTGCTGCGCGCGCGTCATCCCTGCATCGCGGTCGTCACCAACGACGAAGCCTGGGCGCTCACGACGGTGGTCGGGGCGGCGGTCGATTGCGCTCGCCAGGTGCTGTCGTGGTCGACCGTGCGCGGCATCTGCGAAGGCATGTTCGCCGAGGAGCATCAGCGCCGACCCGATTCCAGCGTGCCGGCGAAGGCGCTGCGCCATTTCGCGCTCGAGGACCACGCCAAGGTGCTGGTCGCCCTCGATCTCGCGCCCCACCTCGACGATCTGCTGACCCTGCGCGCATTGCGCGAACTGATCGACCACTGCCGAACGATGCGCGCGACCCTGATCCTGATCGATCACCAGGATCGCCTTCCCCCGGTGGTGTCGCGCGCGGCGGTCCGCTTCGATCTGTCGCTGCCGACCGACGCTGAATTGGCTGAGGTGGTCAAGGAGAGCCTGCGGCGGCTGAAGTCCGATGAGCCGCGTATCGCGATGAGGCTCACCGGCGCGCAGTTCGCCGAGCTGGTGCGCAATCTGCGCGGATTGACGCGGGCGCAGGCCGAGCAGGTGATCGCCGACGTGGCGGTCGAGGACGACGCCATCGACGAGGAGGACGTGCAGAACGTGCTCGCGCGCAAACGGCGCCTGCTGCATACCGCCGGTCTGCTCGAGTACGTCGAGGTCCCGGTCTCGCTCGACGACGTCGGCGGGGTGGCTGCGCTCAAGCGCTGGCTGGCGGTGCGCAAGCGCGCGCTCGACGACCACGCCGTCGAGGCGGGCATCGAGCCGCCACGCGGCATCCTGCTGCTCGGCGTGCCGGGTTCCGGCAAGAGCCTGTGCGCGAAGGCGATCGCCACCGCCTGGCAGCGTCCGCTGCTGCGCCTCGACGCCGGCGTGCTCTATGACAAATGGGTCGGCGAGTCCGAGAGCCGGCTGCGCGAAGCCTTGAAGCAGGCCGAGGCGATGGCGCCGATGGTGCTGTGGATCGACGAGATCGAGAAGGCGTTCGCATCCGCCGCCAGCCATTCGACCGATGGCGGCCTCTCGCAACGCATGTTCGCGAGCCTGCTGACCTGGATGCAGGAGCGGCGCAGCGCGGTGTTCCTGGTCGCCACCGCCAACGACATCGAAGCCTTGCCACCGGAGCTTCTGAGGAAAGGCCGCTTCGACGAGATCTTCTTCGTCGATCTCCCCGATCGCGCGGTGCGCCGCGAGATCTTCCGCGCCCACCTGGCGCGTCGGAAGCACGATCCCTCGTCGTTCGACCTCGACGCGCTGGCGGAACGATCGGACCGCTTCAGCGGCGCCGAGATCGAGCAGGCGGTGGTCTCGGCCGGGATCGAGGCCTTCGCCGCCGGTGAACCGCTGGCGACCGCGCGGGTGCTCGCGTCGGTGTCCGCCACCACGCCGCTCGCGGTCACCATGGCCGAGAAGGTCGAACGTCTGCGCGATTGGGCGCGCACCCGCTGCGCGAGCGCTTCCGACGTATCAGCCTGAGGACGGGCTCTGGCGCCACTCGCGCGGAGAGGCCTTCATGTGCGCGCGGAAGTGGCGGTTGAAGGCGCTCAGGGATTGGAAGCCGGAGCTGAGCGAGACGTCGAGCACGCTGTGGCGGGGATCGCGCAGCAGCGCCGCGGCCTTCTGCACGCGGAAGCGCGTCAGGTATTCCTTCGGCGATTGTCCCATCGCGGCATGGAAGCTGCGCCGGAAATGGGTGCCGCTCATGGCGCAGACGCGCGCCAGCGCGGGAATTCCGACAGCCTCGGCGTAGTGCGATCCGATGTAGGCGAGCGCCGGCGCGAGGCGCTCGAGCGATGGAGCGCGCTCGAGTGAATCGATCGCGCGCCGACCGGGAAGGCGGTGCAGCTGCGCCATGAGCGCCAGCACCAGACCGCGGATCGCGCTGCGGTGGCCATCGCCGGGCGTCCGCGCTTCCTCGGCGAGTCCGCGCACCAGCGCACAGATCGCCGGCTGCGCGTCCGGCGTGAGCACGTTGGGAAAATCGCGACCGCAGAGGTCCGAGCTCGCCAGCAGCAGCGGCTCCTCGGTGGCGCCGACCAGCCGCGCGGGATCGAAATAGAGGAAGGCCCATCGGCTCTCGGTGCCGGGGGTGCTCTGCGCGAGATGCAGCTCGCGCTCGTTGATCACCGTGGCGCAGCCGGCGCTGAACGGCATCACCTTGTCCTCGACCACGAAGATGCCGGACCCCGAGAAGCAGTAGCCGATCTCGATGCCGTCGTGCTGATGAAGAGTGGTGATCGGCTCGTCCTTCTGGACGTGCATGGTGGGCCAGAAGGGGAAATCCTTGGCCAGGATCAGCGGCGCGTACAGCGGCTGGTAGCGCGCGCTGCGGACTCTGCCGGCTCGGGATGGTCGTTTCTGCATAGTCGGTGATCTATTCAAGGCAGATCATGCAGATTCGTCCACCACAATCCAGACCATCGGAGGTGCCATGGACATCGCGCGTTACGAGGAGCAGGTCTACGCCGGGGTCCTCGGCAAGGTCATCGGAGTCTACATGGGCCGTCCGTTCGAGGGCTGGGGCAAGAATGCGATCATCGAGCATTTCGGTCGCGTCGACCGCTATGTCGCCGCCGAGCGCAAGGTGCCATTGGTCGTGCCGGACGATGACATCAGCGGCACCTTCACCTTCGTGCGCGCGCTCGAGGACAGCGATCGCTACGCCGAGACTCCCGACCAGGATTTCGGGAAGATGTGGCAGAACTACATCATCGAGAACAAGACCATCCTGTGGTGGGGTGGCCTGGGCATCTCAACCGAGCACACCGCCTTCCTGCGGCTGAAGCAGGGGGTGACGTCGCCCGAGAGCGGATCGATCTTGCGCAATGGCAAAACCGTGGCCGAGCAGATCGGCGCGCAGATCTTCATCGACGCGTACGGCATGGTCGCGCCGGGAAATCCCCAGCTTGCCGTCGAGCTCGCGCGCAAGTCGGCGCGGGTCAGCCATGACGGTGAGGCGGTCAACGGCGCGCTGGTGGTCGCGGCCATGGTCTCTGCGGCCTTCGTCGAGAAGGACATGGATAAGCTCCTCGACATCGGCGTCGGAGTGGTGCCGAGCGACAGCATGATCGCGCAGGTCCACCGCGACGTGCGCGCCTGGTCGGCGCAGGATGGCGATTGGCAGAAGACCTTCGAGCGTATCGACGACAAATATGGCTACGCCAAGTTCGGGGGCGGCTGTCATATGATCCCGAATCACGCGCTGATGGTGATGGCGTGGTGCTACGCTCCCGACT